>CADEDX010000100.1 GCA_902826195.1 uncultured Bradyrhizobium sp.
ATCAGCGTCGTCTCCTGGACGACGCTGGGCAGCGCCGCGATCTCGCCGAAGGCGCCGGACGGCGGCCGGCTCGGCACGATGGACACCGACATCGAAACCTGGAGCCACGTCTTTCACGTCAACTTCTTCGCGCCGGTCATGATCGCGCGCGGTCTGGTCGAGGAATTGAAACACGCCAAGGGCGCGGTGGTGAACGTCACCTCGATCGCCGGCTCGCGCGTCCACCCGTTCGCGGGCGCGGCCTACGCTACCTCGAAGGCGGCGCTTGCTTCGCTCACCCGGGAAATGGCATCCGATTTCGGCCGTGTCGGCGTGCGCGTCAATTCGATTGCGCCGGGCGAGATCGACACGTCGATCCTGTCTCCCGGCACCGAGAAGATCGTCGAGCAGCAGATCCCGATGCACCGGCTCGGCACGCCGGACGAAGTGGCGAAAATCATCTATGTGCTGTGCACGGAAACCAGTTCGTATGTAAACGGCGCCGAGATCCACATCAACGGCGGCCAGCACGTCTAAGCGCAGCGAAGCCCATCAATCGGTTAGCGATAAGAATGGGTATCGCTCGCGTCACCCATTCTGCGCCGAGTCACAACCCCACATTCACTCGGCGTAAAATTTCCGTTGCTTCGCGCGGAGAATTGACGCCGCATCCAGATTAAACGCACTCGAACACTCGTCCTCGTTCTCGCCGTCCGCGAGCGCTGCGCCGCAGTGCCGGCAAAGCCGCGTCGAGAACGCCAACGCCGCGCCGGCGCCGCGACCCTGCTGATAGCGCGCAAGATCGATGACGTTGCGTGACGACATTATAATTTTCTCAACCATGGGATCCTCGCGGCCTGAGAACAATCTATCGCAGACAAGTTTCGACCATTCGTTCAGCGCACCGCTCAAATTTTAGCGTTGAAGTTGTCGTCGCGCGTCAGAACCGCAAGGCACTGCTGTCTTACAACCACTTCTTCCACTTGAAGAGGAAGTAAGGCAGCACGGCTGCCAGGAGCATCATGCCGAGCGCCATCGGATAGCCGTGCGCCCATTCGAGTTCCGGCATCATCTTGAAGTTCATGCCGTAGATCGAGGCGATCAGCGTCGGCGGCATCAGGACCACCGCCATGACCGAGAACAGCTTGATGATGTTGTTCTGCTCGAGATTGACCACGCCGAGCATGGCGTCCAGCGTGAAGGTGATCTTGTTGGAGAGGTAGGACGAATGGTCGGTCAGCGAGGCGACGTCGCGCTGCATGGTCTTGAGCTGCTCGCGCATGTCCTTGGCCCATTTGACGCCCTCCACCACCGCCGACAGGAAAGTGACGACGCGGCCGATCGAGACCAGACTCTCGCGAACCTTGGAAGTCAAATCCCCCTTTCGCCCGATCGCAATCAGGATCTGGGAATATCGCTTGGCCTGGCCGTGGCGCTCGCTCTCCGGTTCGAAGATGTCGTGGGAGACCTGATCGACCTCGGCGCCGGCACGCTCCAGAATGTCGGCGCAGCGGTCGATCACCGCGTCCAGCAGTTCCATCAGTACCATTTCGCCCGAGATCCCGGGCATGCATGAGCGCGCCAGCTTGTGCTCGACCAGGGCAAACGGTTTCGGCTCGTCATAGCGCACCGTAACCAGGCGGTGCCCGGAGAGGATGAAGGTGACGGGGGTCGTTTTGGGCATGTCGGTGTCGGACTGGCACATCAGCGTCGCCGTCATGTAGCGGGCGCCGTTCTCGATATAGAGCCGGCTGGAAATCTCGATCTCCTGCATGTCTTCCCGGGTCGGCACCGCGATCCCTGCCAGCCGCTCCACCGCGCGGTCCTCCTCCTGCGTTGGTTTCAACAAATCGATCCAGACCGCATTGTCCGGCAGCGCCGCCGGGTCCGTGGAAGGGAACTTCTTCAGGGCGGACTCGGAGGGGACAAAAACCGAAAACATGAATAACTCCGGAACAGAACGGTCGTCGGGGTCTTGATGGGCCTTCCGGGCGTGAAACGATACCCATTTTGCCTAATCCACCGACACTTACCCAGCGCACTAAACCCGATTCTGGCAAGCGCTTCATGACCGGCGCATTAACCTGCCGTCCATATTTGTGGTCCCGAGGCGGCGCCCGCGCGGCTGCAGTTCGGCCATGGGGTACCGACTGCCCGGAAATCAACCGGAACTTGCAAAATTTGCGGCATAAAAGCCACAGCTACGCTTCCGCAGCGCGAAACCGGCGTGCAAAAGCTGGCATGAGTGGCAGTTTTTTCGGATACTGCGCTTAATGGAATCGTCGCGTTTGGGCCGCAAGATTGTTGCTGCGGACGCAGGTTTTCGATTGGAAGTGTGCCATGTCGTCGCTGAAAGTCATCCTGGGGCTGCTCGCCGCCGGTTTTGCGTTGTCCGGTTGCATGCCGGCAACAACCTATCAGGCCGCCCCTGAAGCCACGCTCAAACCGAGCGACAAGGCCCAGCTCGCAAAGGCGCGCTACGCTGCCGTGGCGCCGGCCGAGCCGTTCCGCCGCGCCATCGTCGACTATCACCGCAAGGAACAGCCCGGCACAATCGTAGTCGATTCCGACAATCACTACCTCTATCTGGTGCAGGACGGCGGCAAGGCGATCCGTTACGGCGTCACCGTCGGTGAGGAAGCCCTCGCCTTCTCCGGCATCGCCAAGGTCGGCAACATGGCCGAATGGCCGAAATGGACGCCCACCGCCGACATCCATAAGCGTATCGAAGGCCTGCCGGCCTCGGTGCCCGGCGGCGTCGATAATCCGCTCGGCGCCCGCGCGCTCTACCTCTACCAGGGCAACAAGGACACCCTGTTCCGGATCCACGGCACCAACCAGCCGGAATATATCGGCGCCTCGATCTCGTCGGGCTGCATCCGCATGACCAACGAGGACGTCATCGACCTCTACACCCGGGTCAAGCAGGGCACGGTGGTCGTCGTGCTCGAGCCCAAGCAGGGCGACTCGCCGTATAACTCCAAGATGGCGCTGCAGGGTGGCGGCCAGAGCGGCCCGATGCCGCAGTAACCGACAGCCGGTTTCTGCGCCGTCGAAAACACCTCAGTCAAAGATCAAGAGCGCCGGTTTTGCCGGCGCTTTTTCTTTGCGGGTTTTTCCTCCTTCGGCGGCTCGGCCTCCTCCGTCGTCTCGAGGTTCGATTTCTCGGCGTCCGGCTCGACATCCGATTTGGCGTCGTGCTTCGCACCCGGCTTGCCATCGTCCGGCTTGGCGGCGACCTCGCGCGGCGGCGCTTCGTCGGGCCGTTCCGCCGGCAGGAACGGCGGTTTCTGCGGCAGCGCGTCCCAGACGTCCCATTGGCAGATCCGGTAATTGTTGCGCCGTTCCGTCAGGTCGAGATGGATGTGGTCCTCGTGGTAGCCGTCCGAGCCCGGGCCCAGCACCGTCGAGAAGCGCGAGCAGGCCGAACGCAGCACGCTCTCGCGCACGCCCCGCGGCACCGTGCGGTCGGTCAGCGAAACCAGACTGCTGTCGGCGAATTTGAAGGCGCGCACATCGAGCGCATTGGCGCGGCCATGTTCCGAGAGCTTGGCGCCGACGATGCGATTGCGGCCACGGCACTCGAACGAGTCGAAATTGTCGAGATCGGAGACGGCGCTGCCGAGCCGCTCGGCCAGTGGCGCGATATCGCTACGAATCCACTCGGCCAGCGCGGACGCCATCTTGCAGCGCAGGATGGCCGCCGGCTTTACCGAAACCCGCCGCTTGTCCGGCAGCACGATCGCCTCCAGCCGCACCAGATCCTCGCCCCCGCAGCCGCCCTCGCCCTTGATGTCGGGGATGCTGGGTGCAATTGCGACGTCCTCGGTCAGCGCCAGCCGGCAGGCCGACGGCTCGGGCGCTGCGGGCGCCGCCTTCTCGGGCTTGCTGTTCGCCTGCTGCTCCTTGTCCGGCTCGTCGCGCTCGGCGGATGGGGCTTCGGCCGGGCGCGGTTTGGGCAGCGGCACCGCCACTTGCCGCGACGTTGCCCCCGCCGTGCCCCGCTCGCGTGGCGACCCTACTTTCAGCAAGTCGTCCCAGGGCGCCCGGGCGGCCTTCGCCGCCAGCGCCGGACCGCTTGGCATGCCAAGCAGCAGCGCCATCGCGACAGCGGTAACCATTGCCGGTTCGATGCGGCGAAACGCACCATAAGCCCATTTTCGGCTTGCCTTCTGCGCGCTAGAGTTCATGTCAATTCCATGAACCAAACGCCTGATCCGCACGTACCATCGGCGGGTCGCGCGACAACGAAACTAGCTCTCGGAGGGAAGTGCGTATGCTCGGATTGATGCAAGACTGGCCTTTGCTGTGCCACCGGATTATCGAACACGCGGCGAAGTATCACGGCACGCAAGAGGTCGTCACGCGCTCCGTCGAAGGCCCCATTCATCGCACCAATTACGCCGAAATTCATGCACGCGCGCTGAAAGTATCGCAACGACTCGACCGCCAAGGCATCAAGCTCGGCGACCGCGTCGCCACAATTGCCTGGAACACCTGGCGCCACCTCGAAGTCTGGTACGGCATCATGGGGATCGGCGCGATCTGCCACACGGTCAACCCGCGGCTGTTCCCCGACCAGATCGCCTGGATCATCAACCACGCCCAGGATCGCATCGTGATGACCGACATCACATTCGTGCCGATCCTGGAGAAGATCGCCGACCAGTTGCCAAGCGTCGAGCGCTACATCGTGCTGACCGACAAGGCGCACATGCCGCAGACCACGCTGAAGAACGCGGTCGCCTACGAGGACTGGATCGCGGAAGCTGACGGCAAGTTCAAGTGGAAGGACTTTGACGAAAACACCGCGGCCGCGATGTGCTACACATCGGGTACGACCGGCGATCCAAAGGGCGTGTTGTATTCGCACCGCTCCAACGTGCTGCATGGCCTGATGGCCAACAATGTCGACGCGCTCGGCACCAGCGCCGCCGAGACAATGCTGCCGGTGGTGCCATTGTTCCATGCCAACAGCTGGGGCATCGCCTTCTCCGCGCCCTCGATGGGCACCAAGCTCGTGATGCCGGGCGCCAAGCTCGACGGCGCCTCGGTCTATGAACTGCTCGAGACCGAAAAGGTCACGCATACGGCCGGCGTGCCGACCGTGTGGCTGATGCTGCTCAACCACATGGCATCAGGCAATCTGAAGCTGCCCCACCTCAAGAGCGTAGTGTGCGGCGGCTCGGCGATGCCACGCTCGATGATCAAGTCGTTCGTCGACATGGGCATCCGCGTGCGCCACGCCTGGGGCATGACCGAAATGAGCCCGATCGGCACCGTCGCCGCGCAGAAGCCGCCGTTTGCCGAACTTGCCGGCGAGGAGCGGCTCGACATCCTGCAGACCCAGGGCTATCCGCCGTTCGGCGTCGAGATGAAGATCACCGACGATGCCGGCAAGGAACTGCCGTGGGACGGCAAGACTTTTGGCCGCCTCAAGGTCGCCGGCCCCGCCGTCGCCAAGGCCTATTTCAAGGTCGACACCAATATCCTCGACGAGGAAGGCTTCTTCGACACCGGTGACGTCGCGACCATCGACGCGCATGGCTACATGCGGATCACCGACCGCTCCAAGGACGTCATCAAGTCGGGCGGCGAATGGATTTCGTCGATCGACCTGGAAAACCTTGCCGTCGGCCATCCCGCGGTCGCCGAAGCCGCGGTCATCGGCGTCTATCACCCGAAATGGGACGAGCGGCCGCTGCTGATCATCCAGCTCAAGCAGGGCCAGAATGCCAGCCGCGAGGACATCCTGAAGTTCATGGACGGCAAGATCGCCAAATGGTGGATGCCCGACGACGTCGCCTTCGTCGACGGCATCCCCCACACCGCGACCGGCAAGATTCTGAAGACCGCGCTGCGCGAGCAGTTCAAGAGCTACCGCTTCCCCAACGCCGCGGCGTAAGGCGAAGCCCGCATCCGACGAAAAAGGCCGCCTTCCAGGCATGGAGGCGGCCTTTTTCACGTCCAAAACAAAATGTCGAAAACAACCCCATGCAAAGTAGAAACAGGGCCGCCGTCGCGCCCCCGGCCTGACCGCGTCCGGCGCTACCGCTTGGGAGCCGGCTGGCTTTCCTTCCACTTCAGGAACTGCTGGTAGAGCGCGGTGTCGTCCTCGGTTTTGCTGTCCTGGCCGCCGGTGTCGCGGGCCTGCGCGCCCATGAACTGCTCGAACCGCTGGCGGGTGTCTGAGGCGACGGTGGCGTTGCGGTCGAGCCATTCCTGCGCCGCCGGGAAGCGGGTCCATCCCTTCAGCGGCGCGCTCAGCACCACTTCCTTCCATTTTGGATGGAACGGCGGCTGCTGCAGCGATTTCAGGCGGTCGAAGAAGATTTTCACGAAATTCTCGACCTTGGCGTAGCGCTCGTTCTTCGGCGACCAGTTATAGGCGGCGAGGATCGCCGGCACAGCGACGGTATCGATGCGGCCGCCGGACGGGATCAGCGACGGGTAGTCCTCCGCCCTGAGCTCGGAAGGCAGGTAATCGCCCTGCAGCGGCTCGCTGTAGGGGATCGGCACCAGATGCAGGTTTTGTTCCCCCTTCACCATGCTGACGGCCTTGGACGGGCTTACCTCCACCGCCACGACCGCATCGAGCTCACCGCTCTTCAGCTTCTCATAGGCGACTCGCTGCTCGATAAAGGCGTAGGTCGGTTTGATACCCAGCCGCTCGAAAATCGTGATCGCGGTGACGAAGGTCCCGCCGTTCGGCAGGTCGACCGCGACGCGCTTGCCATTGAGATCGGCGAGGCTCTTCACGGACGTCTTGGCGACGACGTGCATCTCCTCGTTATAGAGCTTGGTGATGTAGGCGAACTGGCCCCGGATGTTGCCGGTAAAACCCTTCCGCTCCAGGTAATCGAGCGTGTCGGCGCGCATGATGCCGAGATCGACGCCCTTGAGGAACAGGATGTCGGCAATGCTCTGCACCGAACCGCGGCCCACGATCGGGAGCACGCGGATCTGGTCGCCTTCGTCGAGCACCGAGGCGAGGTCGGCCCCGAACTGGACATAGGTGCCGCCGATCGTCCCCGTCATGACGGTGATGGTGTTGGCGTTGAGCTTGTCGCGCGTGGTCTTGTTGCCGGTGGAATAGCTGAAGATGGCCTTCAGCCCGTCGCTCACCGCGGCCGGATCGATCTCGCCCTTGGCACCCTTTGGGTTGGCCTGGTTGGCCGGGTTGCCTTGGGAAAAAGCCGGCGTCGCGCACAACAGCGCGATCGCACAGCGGGACGCCACACGCGTGGCGTATCGCATCGTCATGGAAAAACTCCGCACTTGAAAAATTTGTAACGCGCGTCTGCGGAGCGCGCGTCGAAATCAGCGTGAGAGCGCCAGCGCATCCAGCTTTCGCTGGGCGTCGGGTTCGCCCCATTCCTTGGCCCGCTGATACCAGGTGCGGGCCTGCGCGGTATCAGCCAGAGGACCGTCGGCGCCGATCTGCCGGAGCAGCGCCGGATCGTAGGTGGTGCCGACCAGCAACGCCGCGCGCGCATCCCGTGCCTCGGCGCCGCGCATCAGCAACAGCCGCGCCGACTGCACGTCGCCGCTGGCGAGCAAGTCCTGCCCCCTTCGGATCAGGGCCGCGACTTCCCGCGGATCGAGGCTGCGTACGGTTTCGGCCTGCGGCTGCGGCGCGGTGATCGTCGACGGCGCGGCGGTGGCCACGGTAACCGGCGGAGCTGCAGCCACCGGCGGCGGCGCGACGACGGACGGCGTCACGGGGGCAGCCGGCGCCGGCGTGGCGGCCCTCGGTGCGACCGTGGCAAGGCTGGGTGCTGCATTGGGCGCGGCCTGCCAGGTCAGCCGCGTCGAACTGCCAGTGAGCGCCGCGCCGGTCGCGTCGCGCAATTCAGCCGTCACCAGCATCTGGCCGGTGAAGCCCTCGGGCGGAATGACCGAAACGCCGGAAATCTCCGTCGCCGGCACGCGCCACTCGTTGCCGCCGACACGCCTTCCAGACGTCAGGCGTGAACCGGCCGTCAGGCCGCTGATCGATACGAAGGCGTCGGGCGGCGGCGCACCGACATGGATGCCGAGCGGCACCGGATCGTTGGTCAAGCCGCTGCCGTCCTGAACGGCCAGCGTCGCAGGGCGGCGCTGCGGCGGTGCCGATTGCGGCGCCGGAACGACCGAGGACTTTACAGACTGCCAGGCCGCTGAAAGCGACGCGTTGTCCTGCCCGGGCGAGCGTTGCGAAGATGGAATGGCCATCACGAGAAGCGTGGCGATGGTTGCCGCAATCGCCACCGCGATCGAGAAACGGATGACCTGCTGAAGCAGCGCGCGGCGCCCGGAAAGATCGCGAAGCACGGACGGCGCCTCGACCGGCGCCATGTCCCTTGCCTCCTGCATCGCCTGCGCGACGGCCTTGGTGAATACTTCGGAATCGTTGCGGCGCGCCGGCTTGCTCAGCGGCTGCAGGGGCGGCCCTTCGGTCGTCGAACGCGGTCGCCAACCATCGTTGGGCGCCAGCGTCGGACTCGGCTTTTCGCCGCTCAAACGATCCCTCAATTCACGCGGTGCGTAATATTCGGGATCGTTCGGACCGAGCTGTTTTTCGTGCTTTGCATCACTCATACTGAACACTCGCCCTGATGGGGCTTTCCGCCACCCCGCGGACGTATGCCTTTTGCGCCATGATCCCTTGAATCCCGGAGAAGCGCAACCGCGCTCTTGCGCTCCGCCGACACCAAGGGCCGGAAGTTGAGATCATTCTGCAAAGTTTCCGGCCACCACCCGCCGTTCCCTGTTGGTTGCGACACGCCGTGTCCGTGCAGGACAGTCCCAGCTATCGGCAAATACGACAACCAAGCGTCAACAGGTAGACGAAAGTTGGACCTACTTCAATCTACAGCTAATAATCAATTTACAGGGATGGTTAACCGGCGAGGTTGCCGACAACACAGCATTCGCCGGAATAGTCGCCCGCAAACCTTGAAATTCGCGCTTCGCCGTGGTCTCAAGCTTTGAGTTGCAGCCCGGCCGTCCGCCCGGTCAGACCGACTCCAACCCGGCAGATTGTCCGATGGCCCGAAGGTTCTCAACGCCCTACCTGTCGGAGCCGGTGTCCCGTCTCGCCACGTGGTCGCGTAACCTCGCCATCTTCGCCGTCGTCGCGGTGGTGGTTTCGGTCCTGATCGTCCGCTTCGGCTTCCTGGAGATGAAACCGGCGCTGGCGACCTTCTTTGGCGCGCTCGGCTGCGCCGTGCTCTCGATGCTGGTCGGCCTCGCCGCCTTTGCCTCGATCTGGCAAAACGGCTCGCGCGGCATGGGGCGCATCCTGCTGGCGTTCCTCATCAACGCCGTGCTGCTCGCCTACCCGGCCTATCTCGCCCTGCAATACCGCAAGCTGCCGAAGATCTACGACATCACCACCGATCCGATCGACCCGCCACGCTTCGAGGCGCTGGCGCGGCTGCGCAGCGGTGAAGGCACCAACTCCGCGGTCTATGCCGGGCTTTATTCAGCCGAGCAGCAACGCACCAACTACCCCGACATCGAGACGGTAGAACTCGAAGTTCCGCCGCAGCGGGCCTATGAGGTGACGCTGGCGCTGGTCACCAAGCGCAAATGGCTCGTGATCGACGAGCGGCCGCCGCAGCCGCCGCGCCGCATCGGCCGCATCGAGGCGGTGGCGCGGACGCCGATCATGGGATTCCGCGAAGATGTCTCGATCCGCATCACGCCCGACGGCGAGGAATCCCGCGTCGATATCCGCTCCGCCTCGCGCTATTTCGAAAGCGACCTCGGCAGCAACGCCACCCGCGTCACCAAGCTGATCGAGGACATTAATACCGCGGTCGACAACGCCAAGCCGGCGCAGAAGAAACCGCAGACGCCGGCGAAGGCCCAGGCGAAGAGCGCGAAGAAATGAGAGGGCGAATGGCGAGCGGCCATTAGCGAATGGTAAGGAACGCAGGCCGCTCCCCTATTCGCTACTCGCCATTCGCCCTTAGCTCGCCATCCGATACGTTCCGCCGATCACCGGATCGCCCTCCGTCGCCACGATGCCGCGCGCGACGAGATCTTCCAGATGCGCCAGCACGGAATAGCCGGCGGCGCCCGTCAGCCGCGGGTCGAGGCCGATATAGATCGCGCGCACCATGGTGGGGATATCGGCCTCGCCCTTGGCAAGCCGATGCAGGATCGAGGCTTCGCGCGCCCTGCGGTGGCGGGCGAGGAAGCGGACATAGCGCTGGGCTTCCGGAATTTCCGGACCATGGCCCGAGAAATACAAATCTTCTGCGCGAGCCTCCAGCCTGGCGAGCGAGTCCATGTAGTCGATCATCGATCCATCCGGTGGCGCGACGATCGAGGTCGACCAGCCCATCACGTGATCGCCGACGAAGTTGATCTTTCGCTCGGCCCACGCGAACGCCAGGTGATTGGCGGTGTGGCCGGGGGTCGCGACCGCCTCCAGCGCAAAGCCCTGCCCTTCGATGACGTCGCCGCTCTTCACTTCGACGTCGGGCCTGAAGTCGCGGTCGGCGCCGGACTCCGGATTGTGCTTCTCGCTCTCGAAGCGCGGCCGCGAGGCGCGATGCGGCCCCTCCGCATAAACAGGCGCGCCGGTGGCGGCCTTGATCCGCGCCGTGTTCGGCGAGTGGTCGCGGTGGGTATGGGTGACGAGAATATGCGTCACGGTCTCACCGCGGACGGCGTCGAGCAGCGCCTTGGCATGCGCCTCGTCGTCGGGACCGGGATCGATGATCGCGACCTTGCCCTTGCCGACGATGTAGCTGACCGTGCCGGTGAAGGTGAACGGGCTCGGATTGTTGCACAGGACGCGCCGCACGCCGGGGCGGGCTTCGTCAACGACGCCCGGCAGAAGCGGGAAGTCGCGGTTGAAAGGGATGTCGTCGTTGTCGGCCATGGGAGTTCCTACTCTTTTTGCGACACACCTACCGTCGTCATACCCCGCGAAGGCGGTATCCAGTACACGCCGGCGTTCGAGGTCAACCGAGAGGCCTCTGGAATACTGGATCGTCCGCCTTCGCGGACAATGACAGTGGAGGATGAGCGCACGGCCGGGCTTCCTCGCAGCCTGTTTACGAAAACGCCTGAATACCCGTGATCGCCCGGCCCAAAATCAGGGCGTGGACGTCGTGGGTGCCTTCATAGGTGTTCACGGTTTCCAAATTCGCGGTGTGGCGCATCACGTGGTATTCGATCTGGATGCCGTTGCCACCGTGCATGTCGCGGGACACGCGGGCGATATCGAGCGCCTTGCCGCAATTGTTGCGCTTCATGATCGAGATCATTTCCGGAGCCATCTTGCCCTCGTCCATCAGGCGGCCGACGCGCAACGAGCCCTGCAGGCCGAGCGCGATTTCAGTCTCCATGTCGGCGAGCTTCTTCTGCACCAGTTGCGTCGCCGCCAGCGGCCGGCCGAACTGCTTGCGGTCGAGCGTGTATTGCCGGGCGCGGTGCATGCAGTCTTCCGCGGCGCCCATCACGCCCCAGGAAATGCCGTAGCGGGCGCGGTTGAGGCAGCCGAACGGCCCCTTCAGGCCGCTCACATTGGGCAGCAGCGCCTCCTCCGGCACCACCACGCCATCCATCACGATCTCGCCGGTGACGGAAGCGCGCAACGACAGCTTGCCGCCGATCTTCGGTGCCGACAGGCCCTTCATGCCCTTTTCGAGAATGAAACCGCGGATCTGGTTGTCATGCGCGGCGGATTTTGCCCAGACCACGAAGACGTCGGCGATCGGAGCATTGGAAATCCACATCTTGCTGCCGGTCAGCTTGTAGCCGTCGGAAACCTTCTCGGCGCGGGTCTTCATGCCGTTGGGATCGGAGCCGGCATCCGGCTCGGTCAGGCCAAAACAGCCGACCCACTCCCCGGTGGCGAGCTTGGGCAGGTATTTCTTGCGCTGGTTATCGTCGCCATAGGCATAGATCGGATACATCACCAGCGACGACTGCACCGAGTTCATCGAGCGATAGCCGCTGTCGACCCGCTCGATCTCGCGCGCCACCAGGCCATAGGCGACATAGCTGGCGTTGGCGCAGCCATACTCCTCCGGCAGCGTGACGCCGATCAGGCCGAGTTCGCCCATCTCGTTGAAGATTTCGCGATCGGTCTTCTCTTCGAGATACGCCTTGATCACGCGCGGCAGCAGCTTGTCCTGCGCATAGGCGCGCGCGGTGTCGCGGATCATGCGCTCGTCTTCGGTGAGCTGCTCGTCGAGCAGGAACGGATCGTCCCACTGGAACGCCGCCGCCGCCGGCTTGTCCTTGGCTTGTGGGCGTACGCTCATGAAGATTCCTTTCACTGTCCTCGTGGAAATTGTCGGCCGCCAAAATAGTGCGCTATCGGCGGAAGCGCAAATCTTTCGCGGTGCTATTCCGGGGCTGGTGCTTTCAGACCATCCTGGAACGACAACCTCATCAATCCAGCTTTTCGTTGGAGACGATCTCGATGCCGAAACCGGACAATCCTTTGTAGTCGTGTACCGAGGACGTGAGGTTGACAATCGAGGTGATGCCGAGATCGCGTAAAATCTGGGCACCGACGCCGACTTCACGCCATTGGCGGTTGCGATCGGCTTCGGCCGTCTTCTGCTCGCCGACCGGCTGGACCGGAACCCCGGCCGCGCCGTCGCGCAGATAGACCAGCACGCCACGGCCGGCCTTCTGGAAATGGTTCAGCACGACCTGCATGCGCGCCGGTCCGGTGAAGATATCCTTGACGATGTTGGGCTTGTGCAGCCGGGTCAGCACGTTCGTGCCGTCGCCGATGCCGTTATAGACGAAAGCGGCATGCGCGATCTCGTCGAACGGCGAGCGATAGGCGTATCCCTGCAACGGACCGATCGGGCTATCCGTGGTGAAGGTCGCAACCCGCTCGATCAGTTTTTCGCGCGCCTGGCGATAGGCGATCATGTCAGCGATCGTGACGTGCTTGAGCTTGTGGGTAGCGGCGAACCGCGCGACCTGCTCGCCCTTCATCACGGTGCCGTCGTCGTTCATCAATTCGGAGATGACGCCGACCGGCGGCAGCCCCGACAGCTTGCACAGATCGACCGCCGCCTCGGTATGGCCGGAACGCAGCAGCACGCCGCCGTCGCGGGCGATCAGCGGAAAGATGTGCCCGGGCCGGGCGAAATCATTGGCGCCGGCGTTGGGATTGGCGAGCGCGCGACAGCAGGACGCGCGCTCCTCCGCCGAAATGCCGGTGCCGCCGTCGGGCTTGTAGTCGATCGAGACCGTGAAGGCGGTGGTGTGGTTGGACTCGTTATGCGCCACCATCGGATCGAGCCGCAGCCTGCGCGCGTCATCGGTGGTGATTGGCGCGCAGACGATGCCGGAGGTGTGGCGGATGATGAACGCCATCTTTTCCGCCGTGCAGAACGACGCCGCGACGATCAGATCGCCCTCGCCCTCGCGGTCGTCATCGTCGGTGACGACGACCATTTCACCTCTGGCAAAGGCTTGCAGAACTTCCTGGATGGTATCGGCCATTTTCCCAACATCTCGCTGTCTACAGCAGTGCATTAGCCGGACTCAATGGACTGCGCCAGAGTCAATACGCAGGGTAGCACGGCGCGGCCGGGCCCGACGGTAGCCCTGCCACCACGGACCGGCATGGCAATACCCATTGACGAAGTCAGCCATCAATCGCCATGGTCGTCCGCAACAACAAGAAACAGGCGTCAGGGAAGAGACATGATGCGTGAAGTGAATTTCCGTCTGATGGCATGGGCCGGATTGACGCTGCTGGCCGTGGTTGCTGGCCTGTCGCAGCCCACGCGCGCCGCGGATGAGTGGCCGACCCGCGACATCACCTTCTATGTGCCCTACGCGCCCGGCGGCTCGACCGACCCGATCAGCCGGAAATATGCCGAGCTCCTGGAGAAGCAGCTCAAGGTCAAGGTCATCGTCGAGAACAAGCCCGGCGCTTCCGCGACCATCGGCACCGGCGCGGTGATCCGCGCTGCGCCTGACGGCTATACGATCGGGCTCGGCTCCAGTTCCTCGCTGGCCTACCAGCCGCACGAGATGAAGGGCCTCGCGTGGAAATCGGCCAACGACTACCAGTCGATCGCAAAGCTCTCAGACCTGCCGGTCATCCTGGCGGTGCCGGCGGAGGCGCGGTGGAAGACGCTCGATGACTTCCTTAACGAGGCCAAGGCCAATCCGCGCAAACTGAAAGTGTCGGTGTCCGGGCTGCGCTCGATCAACGACATCGCCATCCAGCAGCTCAACAAGCTGGCGGGCCTGCGCATCGCCACCGTGCCGTTCACGGGCGGTGGCGGCGAGGCGATTCTGGCGGCGCTCGGCGGCCGGGTTGACGGCGTGTCGGGCTTCGCGCCCGGCATGAAGGGCCAGATCGACGCCGGCAAGCTGCGCGTGCTGGCGGTGTTCCAGGAAGGCAAATACGATTTGCTGCCCGACGCCAAGCCGATCGGCGAGACGCCGTGGAAGGATACGTTTCCGGTCGGCTACTACGTGATCGCCCCCAACGGCCTGCCGAAGCCGGTACTGGATAAGCTGCTCGCGGTCTCGAAAGTCATCGTCGAGAGCGACGAGTTCAAGAGCTTCTTGAAGACCAACGGTTACACCTGGGATCCGAAAATCGGCGACGACATGAAAAAGGAACTGGCCAGCTATGACAGCAAGTTCCGCGACGTCATCAAGTTCCTGGACGACGACAAGTGACGCCAGCGCGAAGTGTCTCGCTGATCCCGGCGCGGCGGATCACGGCCCTGCTCGCGCTGTTGCTGTCGGCCCTCTACGTGACCAACGCCTGGCAGACGCTGTCGGCCGGCCGCTGGCACAAACCGGGGGCGGCGATCTTCCCCATTGCGCTGGGCGCCCTTCTGGCAGTCTCGGGGCTGTCAGCGCTGTTCGAACGGCGTGGCGGCGGCGACGGCACGATGCCGGCGACCTTCACGCTGCCGGCTGGCGCCGATCTTGGGCGATTACTGCTGCTACTCGGCGCGTTCGCGCTCTACTTTCTGGTGATGCCGGTCATCGGCAACATGGTGGCCTCAGCGCTGTTCTTGTTCGCCAGCATGTGGCTGCTATGGGATGACCCGACCCGCTCGCCGGTGCGGCTCGCGATCTATGCGATCGCGATTGCGGTGAGTTTTGAATGGTTCTTCGTCCGGCTGCTGAAGGGACAGATGCCCGGCGGCATCTTCCGGCAATGGCTGTTTTGATACCCGTCATTCCGGGGCGCGCGCAGCGCGAACTGCGGTGCGCAATTGCGCACCTGAGAATCCATCGAGCCGCGCAGACGTGGATAGATGGATTCCGGGTTCGACGCTGCGCGTCGCCCCTGAATGACCAAGAGAGAATGAAATGAATTCCCTTCAGGGCCTGCTGTATGGACTGAGCGTGGCGGCAACGCCTGCGAATTTGCTGGCGGCCCTCGTCGGCGCATTCGCAGGCACCGCGATCGGCGTGTTGCCCGGCCTCGGCCCGGTCGCCGGCGTCGCCCTGATCCTGCCGCTGACCTTCTCGCTCGACCCGACCGCCGGCCTGATCATGATGGCCGGCATCTTCTACGGCTCGATGTATGGCGGTTCGACCACCGCGATCCTGCTCAATATCCCCGGCGAATCCGCCTCCGTCGTCACCGCGATCGACGGCTATCAGCTCGCCAAGAAGGGCCGCGCCGGCGCAACGCTGACCATCGTCGCCGTCGGCTCGTTCGTCGGCGGCACGCTCGCCGTCATCGGGGTCATGATGTTTTCGTCGCTGCTCGCCAAGGTCGCGATCCTGTTCGGGCCGGCGGAATTCTTCGCGCTCACCGCGGGCGGCCTCGTCGTGATGTCGCGGATTTCGGGCGGCACGCTGGCATCCGCGCTGCTGCCGATGACGATCGGGTTGATGCTGGGAACCATCGGCCAGGAAGCGGTGACCGGCGAGACGCGTTTTACGTTCGGCATCCCTGATCTCGCCGAGGGCGTCTCGCTGGTGCCCGTCGTGGTCGGGCTGTATGGCTTTGCCGAACTGATGCTGCTGGTCGAAGACCGCGCGCATGCCGCAAACAA
>CADEDX010000101.1:0-2844 GCA_902826195.1 uncultured Bradyrhizobium sp.
CTCGTTCACCTTGGCTTCGAGGTTCGAATAAGTCTCGGCGAGCTGTCCGGCCATGCCGTTGAACTGGTTGGCCAGTTCCTCCAGCTCGTCCGCCGTCTTGACGTCGATGCGGTGGCCGAAATCGCCGGCGCCGAGCCGCCGCGCGCCGGCCCGCAGCGCGGTGATCGGCACCAGCATGCGGCGCGCCATGATGGTTCCGGCGATGATCGCGACCACCAGACCGAGCCCGATCAGCAGCGCGATCCGCACCAGCTGGTCGCGGATCGGCGTCAGCGCCTGCGCGGTCTCCTGCTCGAAGAACACGTGCCAGCCGAGTTTTGGCACCAGGCTCGACGTCGTCAGCACGGCGCTGCCCTTGGCATCGGTGCCTGACGCCGGCGCCACGCCGCCCGGCTTGCTGACGGCCTGAACCTGCGGCAGCCTCGACAGGTTCTTGCCGACCTCGGGCCCGGTCGAGGACGCCGCCAGTACGTCGCCCCTGGCATCGGTGACATAGGCAAACGCCACCTTGCCGACCTGGGCGTCGATCAAGAATTCCGAGAGGAAGTCGAGGTCGATCTCGGCGATGGTGACGCTGCCGTCGGCATGCGACAGCGCGATCGACATGAATGGCCGCTCGCCACGGAAATAGGCTGGCGCAAAGCTGGTGCCGCGCGAGATGGTGTCGGTCAGCCTTGCGTCGCGGGAGAAATCCGCATTGCTGTCCAGGGTGACGGTCTGGCGCGTCATGCGGAGGACTTCGCGGCCCTGGGCGTTGAGCAGCGAGAGCTGGCTGACCTGCGGCACCTGCCGCAGCAGCTGCGCGTAGTCGGCGCGGCGCAGGTCGGTGGTGTTGGATGAAGCGCGCGTCACCCAGGAAATCTGCCGCTCGAGGTCGGACAGCGATTGCTGGATCCGCTTGGCGGTCGCTTCCGCCTTTTCCGTCATGGCGTCGTTGAGCGAGCTCTTGATGCCGCGGTAGGTGATCCAGGTTTCGATCGCGCCGTTGACCGCCAGCACAAACACGGCGAGGCCGACCAGGGCGACGACGTATTTGGCGAACAGCCCTTCGCGCAGGAAACCTGCTCTGTCCTTGACCTCGCTCATCCGAACCCTCGTGCGCCGCGGCCTTCGCGCGCGCATCGGCAATTTACTGGCGCCGGCCTGCCTCGGCAGCCCCGGCATCAGGAGACTATCTAGCACGAATTGGGGGCAGGGATTGTGCGTCCGCCCACATGGTTAGCACCAATTATGGGCGGAAAAGTCGGGAATTTCGCCCGAAGCCTGAATAGCATCGGCCGGGAAGAGCGCCGCGGCGCGGCTACCCTCAGCGGTTGAAAAGCTGCCGCAGGACGTCGTTCATTGGCTGACTGTCCTGCTGGGCGGCGGCTTCGCCTGAAGGCACCGGGGGCGCGGGCTCGGCCTGGGCGGCCTCCACCGGCGCGGCCTGGGCCGGCGCTTCGGCGGGCAAAGTCCGGCTCGGGATGCTGCGGCTGCCGGACCGGCCGCCGTCCTTGCCGGCACCGCCCTGGCCAAGTCCGCTCAGGCCCTGCTGCAGCAGATTGCCGAGGGTCTCGCCGAGCCCGCCACCGAGCGCGCCGCCCGGCTGGGTCCCGCCTTGTCCGCCGGCGCCGCCTTGTTGTCCGCCAGCCGTCCCCGACTGTCCGCTGCCAAGCAGGCTGCCGATGGCCGCGCCGATGCCGGCTCCCTTTTCGCCGAACAGGCCCTTGCCCATCTCCTTCAGCTTGGCGTAGGCGGCGTCGGGATTGTCGAGGATGCCCTGCATCTCCGGATAGATCCGCGGGGCGCCCCAGGGTCCCGAGATCATCACGGGGATGCCGAGACCGACCGGATCGCTGAGTCGGCCCTGGCCTTCGGTGGTCATCACGAGTTTTGGCTCGACGCGGAATCCGATCTGCTTGGTGCCGAGGTCGATAGTGCCGGCGCCGGTCATCTTGACCAGCGGGCCGACCAGACCGAGATCGGTGGTCTGCGCCTGGCCCTTTTCGATCTTGAACGACGCCGACAATTGCGAAAGATCCGTCGCCTTCTCCTCGCTCGCCTGCCAGCCCGACAGCGTGCTCGCCGTCAGCGATCGAATCATTTGCGCGACGTTGAGCCCCTTGATGGCGCCGTCCTGGAACACGATGAAGGCGGTGCCCGCCATGTTCGACATGATCGCGCGCTGGCTGGCGCCAAAGGAGCGCACGCTGATTTTTGCCTGCATCTTGCCGTCGACTTTGTCGAAGTCGGCGAGGCCGGACAGCAGCGGCAACGCGCGCACGCCCGTCAGGTCGGCCCGCATGGCGTAGGTGGGGTTGGGGGTGGAGACGTCCAGCGTCAGATCGCCGGTGACCGTGCCCTCGTAGGCGCCGAGGTTGGAGACCTGCGCCTTCAGGACGCCGGCGGTCAAGTTGGCGTCGATCGCGGCGGGCGTGAAGCGCGCGGTGCCGATCGTGAGTTCGGCCGCGGAAATCCGCGCCTGCAGATCGATATAGTTCAGGCCGTTGATCTCGAGCGTCGCGCTGCTCCACGGCTGCGCGGAGGAATCGCCGGTGCTACTCGCCGCCGAGATCGCGAGCTTCTGGAAATCGAGGTCGAGTTTCACCAGCGGCTTGCTCGACAGATCGACCGAGGCCCAGCCGTTGAACGCGGCGTCGCCGAGCGTGCCGGTGACGCTGTTGATCATCGCAATCGCGCCGTTGAGCCGGACCTCGGCCTTGGCCACGAGCGATGCGCGCAACAGATCCGGCGCGTCGATCCTGATGTCGGCCGGAATGTTCTGCCGTTCGATCGGTCCCGTGGGCAGCGCGGCCTTGATATCGAATTTGAATGGATAGCCGCTGCGGCGGGCGCTGCCCGTCA
>CADEDX010000101.1:2944-8164 GCA_902826195.1 uncultured Bradyrhizobium sp.
CCGGCCCAAAGGCTCGCCAGCGTGACGTCCGCCTCGATGCTCGCCGCGGCGAAGTGGCGATTGATGTCGCGGTCCTTTGGATGCTGGAGCGTGATGTCGCTCAGTGTAATGTTGAGCGAGGGCCACAGGCCGATCCTAGCGCCGCCATTGATGGCGAGCTTGTAGCCGGTCTCTTGCTCGACCCGCTCCTGGATCTGCGCCGTCAGGAAGCCCGACGGGATGCCGACCACCAGCAGCACGGCGATGGCGGCGACCACGACGCCAATGACGGCGCCGACAATTTTCAAAGCTCTCATATCGACATTCCAGACCGCGGCAACGGCACTTATCTCGGCCACGCGATACGCGCGCGCAACCGCTCAGGCGAGCTTATCCCGGAAAGAGGGTGCGGCCCAAAGTAGCCAAAAATATTCCGAGGGTGCTGTAATGTTATGTGACTTATGACACACTCTAAGGCATGGGAATCTTGCTAACCGCCTGGGGGACGGGTCCAGACGGCATTTTGGAAGGTTAGTACGATGAGCAAGCAGGCCGAATTTGCGGTCATTTTGAAGATGAATCCGATGTTTGCGGATTTGGGTGCTGACGAATTGCAGCGCATTTCCGGTCTTTGCCACACCGAGCAGCTCGGTGTCGGCGAGATGCTCTTCCAGAAGGGCGACCCCGGCAATGCCCTCTATGGCGTCCGTCGCGGCCAGATCCGGATCGAGACCGGCGCCTCCGACGGCAGCCGCCTCACGTTGAATTTCATGGGTCCGGGCGACCTGTTCGGCGAGGTCGCCGTGCTCGACGGCCAGAGCCGCACCGCGGACGCCACCGCCGGCGAGCCCTCGGAACTGTTCGTGCTGCGCCGCGAGGACTTTTTGGCCTTCCTGGAGCGCGAGCCCAAGGTCGCGATCAAGATCATGATGCTGCTGTGCCAGCGCATCCGCTGGCAGAGCGAGCGGATGGAGGAATCGGTGCTGCAGCCGCTGCCGGTCCGTCTGGCGCGCAGGCTCTGCGCGCTCGCCTCCGATTTCGGTTCAGAGGTGCATATCTCGCAGGAACAGCTCGGCGTCTTCGTCGGCGCCGCCCGCGAGAGCGTCAACCGTCAACTGCAGCTCTGGCGCAAGGACGGTATTTTGGACCTGCAGCGCGGTCGCATCTTGCTGCAGAACATGACCAAGCTGACGGCGGTGGCGCGGAACGACTGAGGGACGGGTCATACCCGCGCCTCGCGACCGTGCCAGACTCTCGTTATGAGAACGTCAGATGTCTCGGGAAGAATGGCATAGCGGATGATGTAGCCCGATGCGCCGAAGCGGATGACGATCTGACGGATGTCCGGCTCTTCAGTGGCGTTCCGAGCGCCGGAAAGTCCTGCAGGCGTTCGATCGTTGTCCAGATGAGCGCCAGTGCGCGTCGGGCCGCGCCCGGATTCGCTTGAACGAGAAAGGCTCTGACTCGCTCGACGTCCGCTACGGCATCGGGCGCTAGAAGGATCATCCGACCTTGCGCGGTTGCGGACGAGGCAGCTCGTTCCCGGATCCCCAGCTCGTAACCCAGGCCTTGACGTCATCCAGCGGAACGGCGAGCCGCGTCCTTCGAAAATCGTCATAGCGGCGCCGGTCTTCCCCAACGTCGGGGCCAGCAATATCGACAACCGAATCGAGCAGCGCGACCGCTTCGGCCAGCACGGCGGCGACATCCTGACCTCGCTCCTTCGCCATTTCGCGAAGTCGCGCGTCAGTTTCGACGTCGATCTCAAGTGTGCGGTTGACCAGGTTCATGCAACAAAATGTATGAGCTATCGGTCGTCTGTCGAGGCCCCACAACGAGGGCGATTTCGGACAGGCCCCTTACTTCGCCGCGGGCGACATCGCAGGCGGCACCGCGGGCGGGCCCTTGGCCGGGGGAGGGGCGTGATGATCCGATCCGTGGCCGGCATCGTCCTCCGTCTCGCCGCTCGACACCAGCAGCTTCTTGCCGAACCTCCAGCACAGCGCGCCGAAATCGTCCATCACCATGAACATCGCCGGCACGAACACCAGCGACAGGATGGTGGAGAAGATCAGGCCGCCGATCACGGCAAGCGCCATCGGCGAGCGGAATTCGCCGCCCGCGCCGAAGGCCAGCGCCGACGGCATCATGCCCGCGGCCATCGCGATCGTGGTCATCACGATCGGGCGGGCGCGCTTCATGCCGGCGTCGATGATGGCCTCGTCGCGCTTCTTGCCCTCGCGAATCGCTTCGACCGCGAATTCCACCAGCATGATCGCGTTCTTGGTGACGATGCCCATCAGCATCAAAATGCCGATCCACACCGGCGTGGTGAGCTGCTTGCCGGTCAGGAGCAGCGCCACGATCGCGCCGCCGATCGAGAGCGGCAGCGAGAACAGGATGGTAATCGGCTGCAGGAACGTTCCGAACAGCAGCACCAGCACGGCATAGACCATCATCAGACCGGCGGTGATCGCGGTGGCAAAACCGTCGGACAGTTCAGCCAGGCTTTCGGCATCGCCCGACGGGCTCACCTTCACACCCTTCGGCAGGCTCTTCATGACTGGAAGATCGTAGATCTTCTTGGTGGCGTCGCCCAGCGCAGCGGTGCCGACGAGGTCGGCGGCGACGGTGGCCTGCCGTTCGCGATCGTAGCGGTTGATGCTGGTCGGGCCCTGGTCGAGCTGGATGTCGGCGACGACCGATAGAGGGACACCACCGCGTTCGCCGCGCTGGCCGAGCGGCACCCGCAATTGCTGAAGCATCGAGAGGTCGCTGCGCGCGCTGTCCTCGAGCTGGACGCGGATCGGGACCTGGCGGTCGCCGGCATCGAATTTCGCCAGCGCCGGTCCGACGTCGCCGATCGTGGCGACGCGGATGGTCTGCGACAGGCTCTCGGTGGAAACGCCGAGCCGCGCCGCCAGTTCGGCCCGCGGCCGGATCCGCAGTTCGGGCCGGTCGAGCGAGGTTTCCGAGATCACGTTGGCGATGATCGGAATCCGCTTCATCTGCGTCGCCAGTTCGCTGGCGACGTTGTTGACGATGTTGCTGTCGACCCCGGTCACGACCAGCGCAATCGCGCGCAGGCCGTTCTCGTCCAGGAACCAGAAGCGGATGTCCGGGACGTTTTCCAGTTCCTGGCTGATCTCGAGCTCGAGCTGCCGCTGGGTGATCTTGCGGCTGGCCTTCGGCGTATAATTGATGATCAGCGCGGCGCGCCGCACTTCCTGCGTTCCCGGCGGCACCCGGCCGCCATCGACGAAGATGCTCTTCACCTCGGGCCGCTTGCGCAGGCGGGCGACGATTTCCTCCGTCACCTTCTCGGTATAGGCGAGCTGCGATCCGGGCGGCAACTCCATCGCCAGCAGCGAGCGCGCGGTGTCCTGCGCCGGCAGGAAGCCCTGCGGCAGCAGCGTGATGCTCCAGATCGAGGCGGCAAACACACCAAAGCCGATCAGCACCGTGATGAAATAGTGATGCACCGACCAGGTCACGAGTTTGGTGTAGGTCTTCAGGACGGGTCCGGGCGGCGGATCGTCATGCGGGTGATCCTTGAGGAAGTATGCCGCGAGCACCGGCGTGACGAAACGGGCGGCAAGCAGCGAGAAGAACACCTGCACCGACACCGTGATGCCGAACTGCTTGAAGAACTGGCCCGCGATACCCGACATGAAGCTGGCGGGCGCGAAGATGGCGATGATCGTCAGCGAGATCGCGATCACGGCGAGGCCGATTTCGTCGGCGGCTTCGAGCGCCGCGCGATAGGGCGACTTGCCCATGCGCATGTGGCGCACGATGTTCTCGATCTCGACGATGGCGTCGTCGACCAGGATGCCCGTCGATAGCGTGATGGCGAGGAAGGAGACGAGGTTAAGGGAGAAGCCGAGCAGGTCCATCACCCAGAACGCCGGGAAGATCGACAGCGGAAGCGAGATCGCGGCGATGATGGTGGCGCGGATATCGCGCAGGAACAGCAGCACGATGACGACGGCAAGGATGGCGCCTTCGAACAGGGTCGAAATCGCGGCGAAATAATTGCCCTTGGTGAATTCGACCGAGGTGTCGATCAGTTTCAGGTCGACGTCGGGATAGGCGGCCTTCAGCGCTTCGATGCGCTTCTCCACGGCCTCGGCCACCTTCACGTCGCTGGCGCCCTTGGAGCGCTTGATGCCGAGCGCCACCACGGGTTCGCCGTTGAAACGGGCAAAGGTGCTGCGATCGGCGATGGTGTCTGTGACGGTGCCGAGATCGTCGAGCCGCACCTCGCCGCCGCCGAACAGCGGGATCATGGTGCCGGCGAGTTCGTTCAGCGTCTTGGCGCCGGCGAGCGTCCGGATCGCCTGGTCGTTCTTGCCGATTTGGGCGCGGCCGCCGGCGACGTCGACATTGGTGCCGCGCAGCATCTGGCTGACATTGACGGCTGTCAGCCCTGCGGCCTGCAGCCGGTCCGGATCGAGCGAGACGAGAATCTCGCGCTCGACACCGCCGATGCGCTCGACCTGCGCGACGCCGCGCACGCCCTGCAGCGCGCGCTTGACCACGTCGTCGACGAAATAGGACAGCTGCTCCGGCGTCTTGCCGG
Organism: uncultured Bradyrhizobium sp.; assembly: GCA_902826195.1. GTDB lineage: Bacteria > Pseudomonadota > Alphaproteobacteria > Rhizobiales > Xanthobacteraceae > Bradyrhizobium. The sequence goes on from CADEDX010000101.1 coordinate 7,506, forward strand.
GCGAGATCGCAGCATAGGTGACGATCGGCAGGCCGATGACGTCGACGCGCTGGATCAGCGGTTCGTTGACGTTTTGCGGCAGGTTGGCGCGGACGCGGGTGATGGCATCCTTGACGTCGTTGAGCGCGCGGTCGGTGTTGGTTTCCAGCGCGAACTGGATCGTCGTCACCGACAGGCCGTCGGTGATCGACGACGAGATGTGGCGCACGCCCTCGACGCCGGATACGCCGTCCTCGATGGTCTTGGTGACCTGGCTTTCAAGCTCGGAGGGGGCCGCGCCGAACTGCGCGACCGCCACCGAGATCACGGGGATGTCGGCGCTGGGCAGCCTTGTCACCGCGAGCTTGGTGAAACTGGCCCAGCCCAGCACCAGCAGGATGATGGAAAAAACGATCGAGGGCAGCGGGTTCCGGATCGACCATGCCGAGATATTCAAAGCCATTAGCGTGCCCGCGTGCGCTCGAGTTCATCGGCGAACATGGTCTTGATCTGGTCGCCGTCATGCAGCGAGGTGCCAGCGTCGGCCACGACGGTTTCGCCGACGTCGAGGCCTTCAAGAATCTCGGTGGAAGTTTCGGAGGTCAGGCCGACGCGCACCTTTCGCGTCTCGATGGTGTTGCCCTTCACGACCTGCAGCGTCAGGCGGTCGATCGCGGTGC
>CADEDX010000101.1:8174-15984 GCA_902826195.1 uncultured Bradyrhizobium sp.
CGGGAGCGCGATGAGCAGCACCCAGCCGACCACGGCGAGCGTGCTGCAGACCGAGAAAACCGTTTCCACCATGCGGCGATTGTAATTGGGACTGTCACGAAGACAATTGCCGGCGTGGCAATTACTGCGCTGTCGCCTCAAGGGGCGGCGTGGCCTCCGGCCAGATCGAGGCAAGGCCAGCGCGTGGCCGCTTGGCTCTGACGCCTCGAGTCTGCTCCGCGGTGCGCGGGACGGCGACGCCGCAGGATCGCTTGGCATCGATGTTGGCGCGGGCAAACATGCCGACCTTGAGCGAGGGATTGTTGCTCAGCGAGATCCGCACTTTGCCGAGCTGGGTGGCGCGGTCGATCTGCGGCGAAATGGTCCTTACCTTGCCGACGACGTCGGGCGCGTCATCCCGGCTGATGCGCACGGTCGCACCCGAATTGAGCTTGAGCAGATGCACGCTCGGCACTTCGGCCTCGAGCTCGATTTCATTGTTCACGGAGATGCGGAACATCGGGCCGGCCTGCGGCGAGGCGGGAGCGCCGACCGCGGCCCGCAATTCGGTGATGAGGCCGGCGGCGGGGGCCTTCAGCGAGAGCGGGCCGGGCCGGCCCGCGGGGGCGCCCGGCATCTGCGGCGGCGCGGTGAGGCGCGCCAGTTCCTGGTTCTCGGTAACCGTGTCGCCTTCCTTGACGAACAGGTCGGTGACGCGCGAGCCCTCCTGATCGACGCCGACCAGGGCCTCGCGGCGCGGCACGATGAAGCCGGTGACCCGCACCATGTCCGAGAAGCAGGCATTGGTGGATTTGGTCACGATCACCAGCGCCTGGCCCGGCGTTTCCTTTTCTTCCGCGTGCGGGCGGTGTTCGAACCAGTAATAGCCGTAACCGAGAGCGGCAACGAAGACCAAGCCGAGCGCAGGTTTGAGGTATTCGAGGAATTTCATCGCCGGATCAATCCAGACTGGAAGTCAAATCAGAAAAGGGCGCGTATTGCCGGCCGAACACCTGCAATGGCGCCCAAAATGAATACGTCCCGCAAGGGTGCTGCGGGACGTATTGTAGCCGGAAATGATTGGTCGGCGCCACGCCCTTACTTGCAAGAGCTCATTTGGCAGACGCCGTGGACTTGTTGTCCATGTTCACGACCTGGACGCGGCGGTTCACTTCCGCCATCGGCTGGCCCGGATCCTTGAGCTTGCTCTTGCCGTATCCGACGGTGACGAGGTCGGTGCCGTTGATGCTGTATTTGTCGACGAGATAGCGCTTGATCGCGTCGGCGCGCCGCTCGGAAAGGTCCTGGTTGTAGGCATCGCCACCGGCCGCGTCGGTATGGCCTGCGACCACGAAGGTCGAGCCCTTCAGATCGTTGTTGGTGAGGGCGCGGCCGAGCGCCTGGACCGACGGCAGCGACTTTGCGCTGATATCGGCGGAGTTATAGTCGAAGTTGATCTCCAGATCGATCTTCGGCTTGTCCTTGACCATGGCGGCGATCTCTTCGCGCTCGGAGCTCGATAGCGAGCGCGTGGAGCGGCCGCGGATCTTTTCGACGAATTTGGTCTCCGCGGCGGTGACGGTCGGGTCGGCGTTGGTCTGCGGACCGGTGGAGAGGCCGCGGGTCAACGGCTTCTTTTCGGGGGCCAGCGCGCGGACGATCTGGTCCTCGGTGACGTTCTTTTCCTGGGCGAGCGCGGTTCCGGCAAAGGAAATTGCGGCGCCGAGCGTCGCCACCGAGACCATCATGCCAAAGGTTTTCGCTGAGATACTTACCATTACCTGTCCCCTTTTGCGGACTTCCCGCGCGGTTCCATTTTCTTCCAAGTCAGGTGTCATCCAAATCGGGCTGCCGTACCCATTGCGGACGGCTGCTCTGTCTTAGTCTGGCCGGCCCGCCACAGGGTTCGAGGGGCCGCCGGTTTTCATTCAAAAAAATCGTCCGTCACTGCACCCCGTATTCGGCGAACTCCTTGACGATGTTGGGGTCCATCGCCTTCGCGTTGTTGATGTCCAGGTCGCCTTCCGAAATCGAGCCGTTGCGCTTCTTGGCAAGGCCGCGGCCGTATAGCGAGGACGTCAGCCGCGGGTTGATCTTGAGGGCGGCGTCGAAATCAGCGATTGCATTCTTGTTCTGGCCGCTCTTCAGGTTGACGAGGCCACGGCTGTCGAGCGCATCGACGAAATTCGGCCGCAGCCGCAGCGCCTCGTTGCAATCCTTCAGGGCGGCTTGCAGGTCGCCGATCACCGTGCGCGCCCAGCAGCGGTTGTTGAAGGCTTCGACATCCTTCGGATTCAGCCGCAGCGAATTGTTGAAGTCCTTGATGGCGAGTTCGTAGGCGCCCTTGCTCGCATAGACCTGCCCGCGCCGGTACAGCGCGGCGGCATCGTCCGGATTGTCCCTCAGCTTCTCGTTCAAGCTCTTGATGGTCGGGTCGTCGGCAAGCGATGCAGGCGGGCTTGGGCTCTCGTTCGGCTTGGCCGGGGGTGACGGCGGTGGCGGCGGAAGCGCAGCTTCAGCCGGTTTTGACGGTGTGGGCGGCGGAGGCGGAGGGGCCGGTGTCGCCACCGGCGGGGACGGCGGGGACGGCGGCGGCGGCGGCGGAGCGGGGGTTGTCGCGGGTGCCGTGGCCACCGGGGTCGAAGGCTGGCTCACCGGCCGGGGGCTTGAGCCGCTGGGGATGAAGGAGAAATCCTCGGCCAGCGAGGAAGAAATCCACGGCACCTGCTCCTGGCGCGAGGCGCGGGTGACGCCGACGCGGGTGCGGTTCAGCGTTTCTTCCGCCATCAGATCAGGGGTGCGGATTTCCTTCAGCAATTCTTTCACGAACAGGCTGCGATCGCTGCCATTGTCGGAAACGACCGACGAAAGCGCGGCCGAGTACATCACCAGTGTGCCGTTCGGTGCGATCACCGGCGCCAGGCCGGCGGAAAAGCTGCGGAACCGGCGTTCGAACGGGTTGCGCCTGGAGGCATCGATCAGCGCGATCTTGACGCCGGCGCCGCGGCTGTTGATCTCGCCCAGCACTGTTTCGAGGCTGAAACCGTCGCGGCGGACGTCCGCCTCGGTCCAGATCTGGGCGTCGACCGGAATCATGTAGCTCTGGCGGCTCGATTGCACGCCAAAGCCGGAGAAGAACAGCAGCGCCACCGAGCCAGGCTTGATCTTGCCGTACAGGCGGTCGAAAGCCCGGCGCATCTGCTCGGCGGTCAGGTTTTCGCCGATATCGACATTGAAGCCGTCGCGCTTGAGCTCTTCGGCGATGTCGCGGGCGTCGTTGATTGGCTCCTTCAGCGGCGCTTCGGCGTCCGGATACTTCGCGTTGCCGATGACCAGCGCATAGCGCTCACCGGCCGCGAACGACGGGGCTACCGACGCGACTGAAAAAAACAATGCAACGAACAATGCGAGGCGGATTTTCATAATGACGGCAGTCCAGATCACGGCAGTCCAGCCAAAATAGCGCCGATACCAGCTCGCGCCGCGGCGACCTTACTCTACGCTTCCGGCATTATCAAACCGCGTCGGTAGTACGTCAACCGCTTGCGATATCGTCGTTAATTGCGGCAATTCATCGCGACCGGGCCGGGCCGGACGAAGGAATAAAAGCGGCTGTGATGGCTGTACCACAGCTCGCAGTTCGGCAGGCGGCAAACGGTTTTGGGCGGGCCTGCCATGCTTTCGCACAGCGTGCCCAGGCGGTGCATTCGATCGGGATCGTCGCTGATCGGAAAGCGTTAAAATGTGACCCATCTCACATAGCATGTCATGCGCGCCGTTGCGCGGCTGTCATTCGCGGGCCGCGTTTGACCTTTGCGGATGACGATGGCTTGCTGCCGGCGATCGTCCACCCCCAGACATCCAAGAAAAAGTGACACCGATGGGAAATGCCTACGAAATCTACGCGCTGCGCTATGCGACGATGTCGCCGCGCACCCCCAGCATGAATTTTCTGGCCCCCGATCCGCACGAGACCACGGCGGCCGATCTCGATTATTTCGTCTGGCTGGTGCGTGGCGGCGGCCGTGACATCCTGGTCGATACCGGCTTCAACGCCGAGGAGGCCAAGGCGCGCGCCCGCAAGCTGACGCTCAACCCGGTTGATGCGCTGGAAAAATTCGGTGTTGCGGCCGGCAGCATCAAGGACGTCATCGTCACCCATCTGCACTACGACCACGCCGGCAACCTCGACCGCTTCCCCCATGCGCGGTTCCATCTGCAGGAGCGCGAGATGAGCTACGCGACCGGGCGGTGCATGTGCAACGGCATGCTGCGGCACCCGTTTTCGGTCGAGCACGTCACCACCATGGTCCGCCACGTCTATGGCGAGCGCGTCACCTTCCATTCCGGCGACGGCGAGGTCGCCCCGGGCGTGACGGTGCATCGCGTCGGCGGCCATTCCGACGGCCTGCAGGTGGTGCGGGTCGAGACCGCGCGCGGGCCGGTGGTGCTGGCGTCGGACGCGGCGCATTACTACGCCAACCTGCAGAAGCGCAGCCCGTTTCCGATCGTCTACAATGTCGGCGACATGGCGCAGGGCTGGGAAATCGTCGAACGGCTGGCCGGCCATCCCGACCGCTTCATTCCCGGCCACGATCCGCTGGTGAGCGAGATCTATCCGCGGGCCAGCGACAAGGTCGACGCATTCGCGCTGCACCTCGCCCCGTCGCGTTCTTTTGCGAAGTAGCGGATGGCCCTGATGTCAGCGTACAAGACGGTCGGCTTCATCGGCCTCGGCGTGATGGGCGAGCCGATCTGCCGCAACCTCGTCAAGAAGAGCGGCAGGCGCGTCCTTGCGTTCGACCTGTCGCCGGAGCCGTTGGCTCGGCTGCGGGAAGAGGGCGCGGAGATTGGCGGCGCCGTTGCGGATGTCATTACGCCAAGCGATCTGCTGTTCCTGTGCCTGCCGAGCGCCAAACATGTGCGCGCGGTATTTGAAGGCGATGGCATTCTCAAGAACATCCGGAACGGACAGGTCGTGGTCGATCTCGGCACGTCCTCGGTCAGCCAGACCCGCGATTTCGCCGGGCAGTTGCAGGCCAAAGGCGCGGCCTGGGCCGATGCGCCGATCGCGCGCACGCGTCAGGCGGCACAGGACGGCACGCTCAGCGTGATGGTCGGAACGACGCCCGCGCTCTATGCCGACATCGAGCCGCTGATCCGCTGCTTTGCCACCGATGTCACCCATTGCGGCGAAGTCGGCGCCGGGCAGGTCACAAAAATCCTCAACAACATGGTCCTGTTCGAAACGGTGAACGCGCTGGCCGAGGCCGTCGCGGTCGCCAAGCATTATGGCGTCGATCCAAAATTGCTGCTCGACACGCTCTCAAAGGGCTCGGCCGACAGTTTTGCGCTGCGCAACCACGGCATGAAGGCGATCGTGCCGGGCAATTTCCCGGAGCGAGCGTTCTCGACCGAATATGCATTGAAGGATCTTTCCTACGCGCTGGAGCTCGCGGCCGATGCCGGATTGAAGATTCGCGGTGCGGAGCTGATCGGTACGGTGCTGCAGGAAGCGATCGATGCCGGATCGGGAGACAATTATTTCCCGGTCATCGCGAAGCATATCGACAGGAGCTAACCGGAGATTCCCATGATCACCCGCTTTGCCGGACTGACGCCCAACCGCAGCCGCGCCGTCGCGCACGACGACCTGGTTTTCACCGTGGCGGTCGCGCCCGATCCGGTCAGCTCGTCGATGTATGAGCAGACCGCAAAGGCGCTCGCCTGTATCGACGAAAGCCTCGCGTTGTGCGGCTCAGACAAGAGCAAGATCCTCACGGCGATCGTCTATGTCGCCGACATCAAGCAGAAGGGCGAGATGAACCGAGCCTGGGACGAATGGGTCGATAGCAAAAATCCGCCGATGCGTGCCTGTCTGGGCGTCGATCTCGAACCGCCGCACATCGTGGAGATCGTGGTGACGGCGGCGAAGTAGCTGACGCGAGAATAGCAATCCGCACACCACGGTCATCCCCGCGGATGCGGGGATCCAGTACGCCGCGGCCCATCGTCCCTATCGCAAGCGGCTCTGGAATACTGGGTCGCCCGGTCAAGCCGGGCGATGACAATTGATGGCGGCGAGAGAGTGCAATTTGCGAGCAGGCGCCCTAATACGCTTCCTTCGCATCCGCCTCTTCACTCGTCTGCACCAGATCGAGGCTTTCCTCGAGCTTGCCGAGCAGCCGCGCCAGATCGCTCCGCTCCTGCGCGGAGAGGCATGACAACGTTTCCTGCTCCTTGCGCAACAGGCGCGGGATCAGTTCCTCATACAGCGCTGCGCCCTTGCGCGTCATGCGCAGGCGGAATTCGCGGCGGTCGTCGGTATTCTCGACCCGTTCGACCATCTGCCGCTTCATCAGCGCGGTGACGGCACGGCTGATGGTGGATTTGTGCGTGCGGGTGCAGTCGGCGACGTATTGTGCGCTGCAGGGATCGTGGCGGAAACCGAGCGTCGCCAGCACGCGCCATTCCGGAATGTCGAGCCCGTAGCGGGTCGCATACTCGACCGACAGCGCCGAACTGACTTCGGCCGCGAGCCGGTTCAGCCGGAACGGCACGAAGCCGAACAGATCCAGCCGGGCGTCCTTTTTGGTTGCGCTTTCCTCGCGCACATCGCCAGCCTCTTCGGTTGAAAACGTCTTTGGCAAGGAGTGCCTCGATTTGAGTTGACGCCCGACCCGGCCCGGGGTTTAAGATAGTTGCAGATGCGACTATCTAGCATGGTCGCCCACGCTTTGCCAGTCACAGGCCTTTGCCAGTGACAAGCCTTGGCCAGTCACAGGGTTTAGCCCATGGCGCAGACCAAAACCCAGTTCGGCTATCGCCGCCATCCCGACCAGGATCGGCCGGGTTCGAACCTTGCTGAACACCCGGTTGTCGTGGTCGGCGCGGGCCCGGTGGGGCTGTCGCTGGCGATCGACCTGGCGCAGCGCGGCCAGGCGGTCGTGCTGCTCGACGATGCCGACCGGATCGGCGAGGGCTCGCGGGCGATCTGTTTCTCAAAACGCTCGCTCGAATTCTGGGACCGGCTCGGCATCGGCCAGCGCATGGTCGACAAGGGCGTGGTGTGGAGCGTCGGAAAAATCTTTCACGGCGAGTCCCAGCTCTACCAGTTCAATTTGCTGCCCGAGCAGGGCCACAAGCGGCCGGCGTTCATCAACCTGCAGCAATTCTATGCCGAGGCGTATCTGGTCGACCGCGTTGGCGAACTGCCCGACATCGACTTGCGCTGGCGCAATAAGGTGACCGCGCTCGGAGCGCGCAATGACCACTTGCTGCTGACCATCGAAACGCCCGACGGTCCGTACCGGATCAGCGCCCGCTTTGTGATCGCCTGTGACGGCGCAAAATCCTCGCTGCGCCGGATCGTGGGCGCGGAATTCGCCGGCCAGGTGTTCGAGGATCAGTTCCTGATCGCCGACGTCAAGATGACGGCGGCGTTTCCGACCGAGCGCTGGTTCTGGTTCGATCCGCCGTTCCATGCCGGCCGCTCCGCGCTATTGCACAAGCAGCCGGACGACATCTGGCGTATCGATTTGCAGCTCAGTCGATTTGCCGATCCCTCTGTCGAAAAGCTGCCGGAGAACGTGCGGCCGCGCATCGCCCGCATGCTGGGGCACGACAAGTTCGATTTCGAATGGATCTCGCTGTACAAATTCCAGTGCCGGCGGATGAACAAGTTCATCCATGGCCGCGTCATCTTCGCCGGCGATGCCGCGCACCAGGATTCGCCGTTCGGTGCGCGCGGCGCCAATTCCGGGCTGGAAGACGCCGAGAACCTGGCGTGGAAGCTCGATGGCGTGCTGCGGGGCACGTCGCCCGAGACGCT
>CADEDX010000102.1 GCA_902826195.1 uncultured Bradyrhizobium sp.
CGCAGTTCGAGGATCTGCTCGGCACGCGCATCGAGGCGGTGGCCGGCCGGATCGAGAGCAGCGGCCGCCAGGCCAGCGAAGACCTGACGGCGCGCGCCGAGATGCTGTCGTCCGGCATCAAGTCGCATGTCGAGGACGCCGAGCGGTCGCTGACCAACCTCGTCGTCAACACCGCGGAAACGATTCAGACCGGCGCGCGCAGCGCGCAGCAGGCGCTGCTGACGGTGTCCTCCGACGTCGGCGAGAAGCTGAAACTGACCTCGGCCGAGGTCGAAGCCTCGCTCACCGCGATCGGCTCCGGCGCCGCAGCGTCGATCGTCACCAGCGCGCAGCAAGCGCAGACCACGCTGATGTCGGCCTCCTCCGAGGCCGCCTCGCAGATCAAGTCGCTGGCCGCGGACGTCGAGCGCACCCTGGCGGCCGCCGGCGAAGCCACCGCCGCGTCGGTTCTGGCCGGCGCGCGCGAGGCGCAGAGCACGCTGGTGACGGCTTCCTCGGACGCCGCCAGCCACGTCAAGTCGCTGGCCGCCGACGTCGAGCGCTCGCTGTCGCTTGCGGGAACCTCGACCGCCGAGGCGGTCACTGCGGGCGCCCGCGAGGCGCAGAGCACGCTGGTCGCCGCTTCCACCGAGGCCGCCAACCAGGTCAAGTCGCTCGCCGCCGACGTTCAGCGCTCGCTGTCGATCAGCGGAGTCTCGACGGCCGAGGCGATCACGGCCGGCGCGCGCGAGGCGCAAAGCACCCTCCTGAGCGCTTCCGCCGACGCAGCGACCCAGGTCAAGTCGCTGACCGCCGATGTCGAGCATTCGCTCTCGATGGCCGGCAACGCCACCGCCGAGTCGATCACGACGGGCGCGCGCGAAGCGCAGGACACGCTGATCACGGCGTCGACCGAAGCCGCCAACCACGTCAAGTCGCTGGCGATGGACGTCGAACGCACGCTGATCGCCGTCGGCGCCAATGCCGCCTCCGCCATCCTCGGCACCGCGCGCGACGCCCAGACCTCGCTGACCACAACCTCCTCCGAGGCCGCGAACCAGATCAAGGCGATCGCCGCCGACATGGAGCGATCGATCGGCGTCGTCACGACAGGCACGACCGATACCATCCAGGCCACCGCGCAGAACGCGCAGAGCGTGCTGATCGCCGCTACCAACGAGGTGACCACCAAGGTCAAGTCGACCTCGATCGAGATCGAGCGTTCGGTGCTGGCCGCCAGCAGCGGCTTCGGCTCGACGATGACCGGCAAGACCGACGAAATCGTCACCTACGTCCAGCAGCAGACCGATCGTCTGGCGCAGATCGTCGACGCCCGCCGCGGTACGCTGGTCGAGGCGCTCGGCAGCAGGACCACGCAACTCACGACCGACATCGACCGCGTCACCGCCGACGCCCTGAAATCGATCGAGACCCGCGGCCTGGCCTTCTCGCAATCGATGGCGACCCAGGGTTCGGAAGTCGCGCGCACGATCACGACCGCGGGCGACCTCGCCACCGGCGCGGTGGCCAAGTCGCTGAAGGACCTCGAACAGGCGTCGCGTTCGGCCATCGACCAGTCGCGGCAGGTTTCGATCGCCGCCGTCACCGAAATGCAGGAGACCAGCAAGATCCTGCGCACCGACACAGTGGCGCTGTTCGAGCGGCTGCGCGAAGGCAACATCCTGCTGCAGGAAGTGCTGACCGGCGCCCACGACAATCTCAACTCGCTGGAGCGCGCGCTGGTGACCCGCGTGGCCGACTTCGTGTCCGCCATGAACGACGTCACCTCCCGCAACGGCGTCGCCACGCAGACGCTGGAAGACCAGCTCAGCGTGTTCAACAACAAGACCTCGAAGGCGCTGGAAGATCTCGGCGCGCTGTCGAGCGAGTTCGAGCGGCACGGCAGGGAACTGGTCGAGGCCGCCGGCGCGGTCGAACAGGCCAACCGCTCCACCACGAATTCGGTTGCCGACCGCAAGTCGCAGCTGGATTCGCTCATCACCACCATCGACCTGCGCACCACCGACCTCGACCAGCGGCTGTCGCGCTTCACCACCCTGCTCGACGAATCGCTCGCCGCGGCCGAAGAGCGCGCCCGCGACATTGCGCGCGTGGTCGCGGAAACCGCCGGCGCAGGCTCGGCCGCACTCAACCGCCAGTTCGAAGCGGTGCGGGCTGCGGCTGAAAACGAGCGCCGGCAGACCATCGACGCCATGAGCGACATGTACCAGCAGAGCACCGTCGAAACGGATGCGATGTTCAAGCAGTCGACCGAGAAGTTCGCGTCGATGGTGCAGGCCATGAAGCAGATGGCCGCGGAAATGCACGACGAGCTCGAGCAGACCCGCAACGAGCTGCGCCGCGGCGTGCTGGAGATGCCGCAGGAGGCCGCCGACAACACCGCGCAGATGCGCAAGGTGATCGTCGACCAGATCGAGGCGCTCGCCGAGCTCAACCGGATCGTCGCCCATCATGGCCGCGGCCTCGACGTCGTGACCCCCAGCCGCGCCACTGCGCCGCGCCAGGAGGAGACCCTGCTGGCCGCCGTCACCAGCAGAAACAACGAGCCGCGGATGCGCGAGAGCAACGAGACGCGGATGCGCGACACCGAAGTGCGCATGCGCGACGTCCCGAGCGCCTCGACGCTGCCGCCGCCGGACCTCGGTGCGCCGGCCAGCCGCCGCGCCGAAGCCCCGCCGATGTCGCCGGCAGGCGGCGGCCAGGACGGATGGCTCTCCGACCTGCTCCATCGTACCGACGCCAACGCCGGACAGCCGCCCCGCGGTCGCACGCCGCAACCGGCCGCCAGTAATCCGCTGGAGTCGCTGTCGCTCGACATCGGCCGGCTGATGGACCGCAACCTCGCCGGCGAAATGTGGGACCGCTACCAGCGCGGCGAGAGCAAGGCCTTCACCAAGCGGCTCTATACGCCGGCCGGGCAGAAGGCGTTCGACGAAGTCTCGCGCAAGTACCGCGCCGACCGCGGCTTCAAGCAGACGGTCGACCGCTACATCGCGGAGTTCGAACGGCTGCTCGACGAGGTCGCGCGCGACGATCGCGGCCCGCAGGCGCTGCGCAGCCACCTCACCTCGGAGACCGGGCTGGTCTACACTCTGCTCGCGCACGCGGCGGGACGGCTTGGGTAAGCGCGGCGAGTGGCAAATAGTGAGTTGCGAATAGCGATTGAAAACGGAGGCCTCGCGGCCTCCGTTTTGTTTTGCGAGAGTCCATTGGTTTCACCAACGCCGGCCCTTCCCTGTCCGGATGCATCTTGCAAAACAAACTATATCCGGATATATTACCGGATATATTCCGATGCAGGGTCCTTCCCGTGACCGATACCGCACAGAAGCGCGCGCTCCGAAACTACAGGACCCGGCTAGGCAAGCGCGGTATGGCTCGATTTGAGGTTCTCGGCCTCGATACCGACCGCGACCTGATCCGGAAGCTGGCAAAGGGGATTGCGGAAGACGATCCCGAAGCCGCACGTCTCCGGAAGGCTGTCAGCCAGACCATCGCGAGTGCGTCGCCGACCAAGGGCGGTATCCTTGCCGCGTTGCGCCGCTCGCCCCTGGTCGGAGCCGATCTCGATCTCACTCGATCGCGTGAAGGCGGCCGCAAGGTCGAACTGTGACGCGCTATCTCCTCGACACCAACATCATCAGCCTTGTCACAAAGCCCAGCCCATCTGCGACGCTTTTGGCGTGGATGGCGGAACAGGTTGACACCGACCTGTTTATCTCCGCGCTGACGATGGGAGAAATCCAGCGAGGGTTGCTGGAAAAACCCCGCGGGAAAAAACGCGTGTTATTGGAAGCATGGTTCTCCGGACCTGAAGGTCCACAGGCCATGTTCGCCGGCCGCGTGCTCCCGTTCGACGAGAAGGCGAGCCTGATTTGGGCGAAACTGATGGCGGACGGCTCAGCCAAAGGCAGGCCACGAAGCGCGCTCGATATGATCTTGGCGGCGGTGGCGGAAGCGCATGATTGCGTGGTCGTAACCGACAACGAAAAGGACTTTGCGGGCTTGGAGTTCATCAATCCGCTTCGCGCCGGCGGAACACGTTAGCAAAAGCCCGTTGTCTACCTCTACTGCTTCTTCTGCCCGCTCGGCGCCCTCGGCGGCACCGCGGCGTTCGCGCCCCTGGGCGGGGTCGAAGCGGTTGCCTCCGGCGGCGGCGCGGCGTTGTTGCTGCCGCCGAAGATCACGCGGCTCGGGTTGCGATCAAAGTTGTTCACGGCGCGGCTGATGTCGGCGAGCGTGCGGCGGCCGTCGGCCATCAGCGCGCCGGAGCGCTTGTCAAAATCCTCGGCGAGTTCGCGGATCGACTTCACCATCAGGTTCAACTCGCCGCCGGCGGCGCCGCCCGCGATCGTGTTGAGGCCGAGCATCAGGCTGTCGGCCTTGCCCATCACGCCGTCGACCCGCAGCAGGACGTTGTCGATTTTCTCGGAGTTGCGCGCGAGCGCGGCGGTGAAGGTTTCCAGGTTCCGCAGCGAGTTCTTCACCGACTCCTGGTTGTCGGCGACGATGCGGTTGACGTTCTGCAGGGTGGCGCGGATCGACTCGGTGACGTCCTGCAGCGCGCTCGGGTCGGCGGTCAGCATCGGCACGCCGTCGTCATCGAGCGGCACGGCGGCCGCGTTCTCCTCGCCGCCCTTCAGCGAGATCGCCGCGACCCCGGTCAGGCCCTGGAACTCGAGGCCGACGAGGGTATCTTTTCGGATCGGCGCGTTGTTCTCGACCATGGCGAGCGCGACCACCCGGCGCGGGTTGTCGAGCTTGACCGAGACGACCTCCCCTATCCGGATACCGTTGAAATTGACGCTGCCGCCGTTGCGCAGGCCGGAAGCCGGGCCTTCGAACACGATGCGGATCGGGCTGCGCAACTTTGTGGTGTGCAGGCTCTGAAACCACAGCACGAAGCCGAACGCCGCGGCGATCACCGCCAGTGTGAAGGCTCCGATCAGGACGTAATTCGCCCGCGTTTCCATAGCTCAAGGTACTCCGGAACCTGGATCTGGTCAGCTTCGCCGACTGGACCCGTCGTTTATCGCCTGTTCGGGCTTGATCGCATCAAAGCCGCTACCCGCCTCGTGTGGTCTAACCCATGACCGCGCGGGCGCGCTTGCCATGAAAATACTGCCTGAGCCAGGGATGCTTGGAAGCCTGCATGTCGGCAATCGAACCTGCAGCAATGATCTTACCGTTCCCTAAAACCGCGATGCGGTCGCAGGCCGTGTAAAGGCTGTCGAGATCGTGGGTTACCATGAAAACGGTCAGGCCCAAAGTGCGCTGCAGGGTGCGCACCAGTTCGTCGAAATCCCCCGCGCCGATCGGATCCAGCCCCGAAGTCGGCTCATCCAGAAACACAAGTTCGGGATCGAGCGCGAGCGCACGCGCCAGCGCCACGCGCTTGATCATGCCGCCGGAGAGTTCGGACGGATAACGGTCGGCGACTTCGGGCTTCAGGCCCACCATGCCGAGCTTGGCCACCATGATCTCGTCGAGCAGCCGCTGCGAGACCTTGAGATATTCGCGCACCGGGAACTGGATGTTCTGGCGCACGGTGAGCGAGGAAAACAGCGCGCCCTGCTGGAACAGGATGCCCCAGCGGCGCTCGACGCCGCGACGCTCAGCGGCACTCGCCGCGTCGAGATCGACGCCGAACACCTCGATGCGCCCGGCGATCTTCGGCACCAGGCCGATGATGGTTCGAGTCAAGACCGATTTGCCGGCGCCGGATGGACCGACGAACCCCAAAATCTCGCCGCGCTTGACGTCGAGATCGAGCCCGTCGAGCACCCGCGTCTTGCCGAACTGCACCGTAATGTCGCGGACGCGGATGATGGCGTCGGAAATCTCGCCCGCCATGATCACATTCCAATCGATGCGAAGAAGATGGCGAACACGCCGTCCATCACGATGACGAAGAAGATGCCCTTCACGACCGAGGATGTGGTGTGCTGGCCGAGCGACTCGGCGCTGCCCTGCACCGCCAACCCCTCGACGCAGGCGACGATGCCGATCACGGCGGCCATGACCGGCGCCTTGATGAGGCCGACGATGAAATGGTCGATCGAGATGGCGTCGCGCAGCCGCAGCAGGAAGGCTTCGGGATCGACGCCGCCATAGAGCCATGCCACCAGGCCGCCGCCGTAGAGCGCGGCCATCGCGCCGAGAAAAGCCAGGATCGGCAATGCCAGCACCAGAGCGAGCATCCGCGGCAGGATCAAAACCTCGATCGGGTCGAACCCCATGGTGCGCAGCGCGTCGATCTCCTCGCGCATCTTCATGGAGCCGAGTTCGGCGGTGTAGGCCGAGCCGGAGCGGCCCGCCACCATGATCGCGACCAGAAGCACGCCGATCTCGCGCAGCACCAGCACGCCCAGCATGTCGACCACGAAGATGTCAGCGCCGAATTTTCGGAAATGGAAGATGCCCTGTTGCGAAATGATACAGCCGATCAGGAACGTGATCAGCACCACGATCGGCACCGCCCGCCAGCACACCTGTTCCAGATGATGGATGGTCGAGGTCAGGCGGAAGCCGCGCGGCCGGATCAGAACATGGCCGGCCGCGGCCAGCACCGCACCCAGCATCTCGATCAGGCCGATCAGGGTGCCGCCGACACCGGCCACGCTGCGGCCGATCTGTTCCAGCATGCCCGTGATCGTCACCCGGTCGGTCTCGGCGACCGGCTCGGCCTTTACCCGGCGGACTTCGTCGATCAGGCTGGAATAATTGGCGGAGAGCCCGGCGATTTCGGTCTCGACCCCGCCCTGGGTCAGGCTGCGGCGCAGCCGCTCGATCAGCCAGGCGCCAAACGTGTCGAGCTTCGACACCCGGGAGGCGTCGATGACGATATTGGGCGCCTTGCCGCCGAGTTTTTCGGCATCCGCGACCATGCGCTCCAGCAGCGGCGCAAAGCGGGCCGTCCACGTACCGGTCGCGCAAAGCGCCAGTCCATTGCCCCGCGCTATCCGCTCCAATGTCGGGTCGCCGCTCACGATGCCCATCCCTTGAGGCCACCAGGTTACAAAACGCTCTAGGTTCCGCACGCCGTATGGCCTTGTCGAATCCGTTCCTAACCAGCCATAGTTGGCCGCGGCGGGCAAGCTTGCGGTTCAGGAAATTGCCAGATTTTAAAATGACTTCCAGC
Source organism: uncultured Bradyrhizobium sp. (assembly GCA_902826195.1). GTDB lineage: Bacteria > Pseudomonadota > Alphaproteobacteria > Rhizobiales > Xanthobacteraceae > Bradyrhizobium. The sequence continues at coordinate 7,142 of CADEDX010000102.1, forward strand.
CCATCTCGAAAGCTCGCCGTCAGCATCGAACGCTGGCCGATCGCGGGCAGCTTCACCATCAGCCGCGGCGCCAAGACCGAGGCCGTGACCGTGGTCGCCACCGTCAGCCAGGACGGCCAGAGCGGCCGCGGCGAATGCACGCCCTATCCTCGCTACAACGAGACTCCGGAAGCGACGCTTGAAGCGCTTCGAGCGATGCAGGAACCGTTTGCAACGGGACTGGACCGGGCGGCGCTGCAAGCGGCGATGCCGGCGGGCGCCGCCCGCAACGCGCTGGACTGCGCGCTGCTCGATCTCGACGCCAAGCGTGCGGGGCAGCGGGTCTGGATGCTGCTCGGCCGGCCGGCGCCGCGCCCCTGCACCACCGCCTTCACGATCTCGCTCGGCACGCCGGCGGCCATGGCCTCGGCGACCGCAAAGGCCGCGCACCGGCCGCTCTTGAAGATCAAGCTCGGTGGCGACGGCGACGACGCGCGGATCGCGGCGGTGCGCAAGGCGGCGCCTGAGTGCGAACTGATCGTGGATGCCAACGAGTCCTGGACCCCGGACAATCTCGAACAAAACCTTGCCGTCTGCGCCAATGCCGGCGTGACGCTGGTCGAGCAGCCGCTGCCGGCCGGCCGCGACGAGGCGCTGGCGCGCATCCGCCGCCCGATCGCCGTCTGCGCCGACGAGAGCGTGCATGACCGCGCCTCGCTCGAGGGCCTCCGCGGGCGCTACGACGCGGTCAACATCAAGCTCGACAAGACCGGCGGGCTGACGGAAGCGCTCGCAATGGCGGATGCCGCGCACGCGCTCGGGTTTGAAATCATGGTCGGCTGCATGGTCGCGACCTCGCTGGCGATGGCGCCGGCCATGCTGCTGGCGCCGCAGGCCCGATTTGTCGACCTCGATGGTCCGCTGCTGCTGGCGCAAGACCGCGAGAACGGGCTGCGCTACGACGGTAGCTTGGTCTATCCGCCGGAAGCCGCCTTGTGGGGCTGATGGGCGAGGCACTGCCGCGCCAGCCAAACGACAAGGCCGCCCGACGCGGCCATGGCGGCAATCACGTAATAGATGCCCTGCCCCCAGCTTTCGTAGATCGTCCCTGACGCAACCGAAGCGAGGCCGGCGACGATGCCGCCGCAGGCGGTGAGATAGCCCTGCCCCCGCGCCATCATGTGGCTGGGCACCTGATGCAGCAGCAGGCCCATGATGCCGACCTGGGTCAGTCCGAAACTCAGCGCATGCGCGAGCTGGACCACCGCGAGAACCGCCAGCGGCAGATCCTGCGCCATGATCGCCCAGCGCGCGGCCGCGCTCAACGCCGCGATCACCACCAGTTTCCACGGCGGCACGGTGAAACGCGGCGACAGCGCGAACAGCACGATCTCGGCGATCACGCCGAGAACCCAGAGCGTTGCAATGGTCAGTCCGCCGAATCCGGCCTGCTGCCAGGCGATCGACGCAAAAATGTAATAGGCGGCATGGCTGCCCTGGATCAGCGCCGACGCCACGATGACGGCGAGAAAGCCGCGATCGCGCAGCAGCGCGCCTGCCCCGGCACTGCCCGACCGTGCCATCCGTGAGTCGTCCAGCGGCGGCAGCGCGAGGCTCGCCAGCGCGCCGAGCGCGGCAGAGCCGGCTATGATCCAGATCAGGTTTTTGGCGGCCATCAGGTCCAGCATCATGCCGCAGACCAGCGCGCCGAGGACGAAGGCGGCGGAGCCCCACAGCCGCAGCGGTCCGTAGTTAAGGCCGTATCGTTTTACGCCGCGCAATGCGTAGGCATCGGTCAGCGGCACCATCGGCGTCCACAGGCAGCAGGTCAGCGCGTAGATCATAAACACCAGCACCGGCAAATGCTGGGTGCCGAGGAGGAAAAAGCCCAAAGCGGTGCCGAAGGCGGTCACGACGATGGCGCCGCGCAAGGCCTGACGCCGTTCCGCCAGTCCCGTGACCAGCGGCAGTGCCGTAAACCGGGTCACCGCGGGGACGGCCGTGATCAGGCCAATCCAAAACGCGTCGATCCCGACCGCCCTCAACCAGACCGTGAAAAACGGCAGATGCGTTCCGGTCATTCCGAACAGGGTGCCGTAAAACAGCGCCACCCGGGTCGCAAAACGACGGGATACGTCTTGAGAAGCTGTGGGGATTTGTGATTCGCTCTGCATCAATTCAATTGCGATTCGGGCAATATCGTGTTGTCTCGTTATCGCAGTGCGCGCTGATTTGCGCGAAGAGTTTGCCATGGCTGACGACGTATTCGCCCTCTCTCCGATCTCGGCACGCGCCACGCTGCCGAGCGAGGAAGACTATGCCGCGATCGCCGAAGCGTTCATGGAAACGTCGCGGGGCCGCTGGTTCCTGACCGAATACGCCAAGCGCAACCGCAATGCCGACACCCGCATGGTGTTGGACGCGGTGGCGCGCATCGAGCAGAACCTCGCCGCGCAGCGTGAAGAAGAGCTCGAGCGCGAAGCAAGCCTGCAACGCGAGGAAGGCCTTTCGGCGCAGCAGGCCGCGGACGCCGTCGCCGCGGCGGCTGCCGCGCAGGAGCGGCTGACCGAGGCGCTCGCCGCCATCCGCGGCTTGGTCGAGGCGGCCGAGGAATCGGCGGTCGAGGCACTCGACAGCCTGGCGCTGGAAAAACGGATGGCGCCGGTCCGCAAGGGCGCGCGGGTGTTGCGGGAGATCGCCTGGCGCCTAAGGGAAATCGGCAATGACGGGCGGATCTGTGACCTGATCGATTCGCAGGTCACCGTCATCGAAAAGAGCACCGACCAGTTCTCCTCCGACGAGGCGCGCCTGGCGCTGCGCGCGGCCTTTGCCGCCCTGCAGGGCCGGCTGGTGGAATTCAGCGACGACGACCCCACGATGGAAGTGGCGACCGAAGCGGCGCCCGCCCCGGCCCCGCCGGCATTGGACCTGGTGGCAGAGATCGCCGAAGCGTTTTTCGCAAGGGAGGCCGCCAAGGCGCCGCCAGCTGACAAGGCACCGCCAGCTGAAAATGCCCCTCCGATACACGAGGCGCCGCAGGTTCACGCGGCGTCGCCAGTTGCGGAAGCACCGCGCGCGGTCGAGCGTGCCGAAGCCGCACTTCAGGAAACGCCGCCGCCCGCCCCGCAAACCGTTCTGGAGACCGCGTTCCAAAGTGCCGACGCACAGCATGCCGATGAAGCAGCCGCGGACGCAACGGATGTCGATGCAAGAGATACCGACTCCCAGGATGAGGCGGTTCTCGACATGGTCGCGATGGAGATGGGCGCGCCGGATCCGATCGGCGACGACGACATCGAAATCGCCGAGGCTGTAGCCGAGCAAGCCTATCTCGCGGAACCCGCGCCGGTCGCTCCCGCGATCGTCGCCAAAGCGCCCGAACCTGTCGCCGCGCCGCCGGTGCAGCCGGTGATCCAGGCGCCGGCCGCGCCCGCACCGCTCCCCACACCGGCCGTGGAAATGTCACTCGGCTCCAGCCTGATTGCGAGCGGCATGCTGAAAAAGCCGGTCACCGCGGCCAACGACCCGCTGGCGCCGATCAGGCGCATGAGCCAGGCCGAGAAGATCGCGTTCTTCTCGTAAGGGGCCGTCCGCGTCGTCGCGCGGAATTCTCTCGCTCCACAACGCACCCGCAACATTTGTTGCACGAGCGAAGTGTTCTCTTTCCAGTTGCTTAGCCCCTTCGCCGACGTCAAGCTGAACGCGATCGTCATCGCGCGGAGACGGCCGTGAAGTCCAAAATCATCGTCAATCCGATGGCGAACAAGGGCGGCTGCGGCAAGCGCTGGCCGCAGATTCGCGCCGAACTCGAAAGGCATCTCGGCCCGGTCGATGACGATGACATCGCGATGACCCGTGCGCCCACCCACGCGGCCGCGCTGGCGCGGGATGCGGTCGATGCGGGTTACCGGCGCCTGATCTCGGTCGGCGGCGACGGCACCTTCAGCGAAATGATGAACGGCGTGATCGCGGACGACCGTCCGATCGCAGACGACCTCGTGCTGGCGCAACTGCCGGGCGGCACGTCGAACGAACTGTGCCGCTCGTTCGGACAGCTTTCGCCCGGCGAGGCCAGCAATGCGATCGCCATGGGACATACCCGCAAGATCGATGTGTTCCGCGCCGAAGCGAGGGGCTATGCCGGCAACCAGGTGACGCGCTACGGCTTCGTGCTCGCCATCGTCGGCGCCGCCGCCACCATCTCCTGGCGTGCGCAACGCGTTCCGCTGCTGAAGCGGCTCGGCCCGTTCAGCTACATCCTGATGACGGCCTTCACGTCACTGACCTACAACCCGCGCGACTACCGCATCAGAATCGACGACGAGGCCGAACATAATGTGCCGATGTGGTCATTGATGCTGTGCAGCTTCGACGGCGCGGGCGAAGGCCTGATGCTCGCGCCCGGCGCCGACCCCGGCGACCGCAAGCTCGACCTGATCATGGTCGGCGACGTCGGACATTGGGAGACCCTGACCAAAATCGTCCCCAGGCTCGGCGACGGCAGCTATCTGGCGCACCCGAAAGTGTCGCGGCGCCACGCGACGCGGATCACCATCGACAGCGATCAGATGGTCCGCGCCGACGTCGACGGCGAAAGCATCGGACGATTGCCGATGTCGGTGACGATGCTGCCGTTCCACCTCAAGGTGGCGGCGGTCCATCGGGGTTGACTTTGTGAAGCAGGTCACACATGCGGCCGAAGATCGAAGGTAACATTTGATGAAGGGAACGGGCTGAATTCGATAGACGGCGCCTGGCTACCGGGCGCGCCAACGGCAACCCCAGCGGTCCGTCCATCTCGGAGGGGGCATGGTCGATCCGCCAACAGCGAAGCGCCTCGTTCAGGTGATCCACGACAATTTGCCGGCTCCGGTCGGCGAGAGACGGCCGGTCCACACCATCGGCATCGGTGTGAACGGCAGGTTCGTGGCGTCAGAAGTGGCGCGCAGCTATTGCATCGCAGAGCATTTCGACGGCGAGCCCGTCGACGTCTCGATCCGGTTCTCCAACGGATTGGGAGGGCTGGAGCAGCACGACGGATGGTCCGACGTCCGGGGCATGGCGGTGCGTTTCCATTTGAAGAACGGAACCGGCAGCGATCTGATCGCCACCACGCTGGGCGAATTCTTCGTCCGCAATGTCGACGACTTCTTCAAGTTCTCGGACACCGCGAAGCGCGAGCCGTTTCGACGGCGGCACTGGCTGCTGAAGATCTTGGATTTTCTGCAGCTCAAGATCCCGCAACGCAACCCGTACCCGGGCGAAACCCAAGCCATCGACGCAGGCGCGCTGCGTTACGCCAACCAGCATCGCTTCTCGCAGTTGGGCATCTTCCAGGTCGGTCTGATCGGTGCGCCGGCGAGCTATGCCCGCGCGAGCTATCACGCCGTCCATACCTTCTGGGTGACAGCGCCCGACGGCGTTCGCCGCCCGGTTCGCTTCTACTGGCAACCGGTGGCCGGCGTTCGCAACATCAAGCCCACCCCCGAGCCCTGCGAAAAATATCTGTTCGACGAACTCAAGAAACGACTGAAGCGGTGGCCGGCCCGGTTCATGCTGATGATGACGATCGGCGAAGAGGGCGACACGCTCGACGATTGCACCAAGCCGTGGCCGGGGACGCGGCTGCGGATCGCCATGGGCACCCTCACCCTCACCGAGATCCCCGAGGGCGAGGACCAGGCCACGGCCGGGGAGCGCATCAGCTTCAATCCCTGCCGACTGGCGCCCGGCATCGAGCCTTCCAACGATCCCATCCTCAAGGCACGTCTGGGCGCCTACGAAGTTTCGCGTGAAATGCGCGGTGGATGTCCCTTCAAATGGAGAGCGGACAATGCCTGACAATGAAGGGCTGATGGACCGCTTTGTGGACCGTCTGCCCGAAACGGCATTCTTCAAGTTCGTGGCGGCGCGGATCCTTACGCCGCTGTGGGCATGGTGGACGCCGGTGAAGCCGCTGCCCGGCGGGCCGCACCCGTCGTTCCAGCACGGCGACAATGTCCAGTGCATGATGAACCTTATCATGCCGCTCAAGGACAAGTCGCCGGTCGGACGCGCGCACGCCGCGATGGCAATCTCGCAGCACAAGGACGCGATCTTCGCCGGATTGAACAATGTCGGCACAGTACACTTCGCGCGCTTCGTCATCGTCGGCGACAACATCTGCATGTTCTCGGTTTATGACGGAGATTTCACCAACTACATCCGCGACTTCATTGCCACGATCGGCGAGGTGTTCGACGCCGTGGTCGGTCTCGTCGAAGGCGGGGAAAAGGTGATTCCATGCGACAAGAACGTCGAGGCGTTCATCCAGTGGGTGCATGAGCGCGACCTCTACCAGGTGCCGGACACTCCGACCGATTTTCTGCGCGACCAGGAGCGGCTCAACGGCGACAAGGCCGTTGCGCCCGTCAATGACGACCTGACGCTGCTGCCGCGCAAAATGGTGCTGCAGCTTCGCGCCAACGCCAACGTTTCGCTCGGCAGCGGCTACCGGGCGTATCCCGGATATTCGGTGGCGCAGGTCCGCAAACAACTGGGGCTAGGCTGGTGAGCGCGATGTTCGACCTCTCCGATCTGCAAGGCAACGTCCTGCGCGGCTACAAGGACAAGCCCTATGTGCGGTACCTCATCCTCGAAATCGCCGATCGCGTCGTGGCCCGGCGCTGGCTCGCCGCCGCCATCTCCGGCCGCGACCATGATGTGCCGCAAATCACCTCGGGGGATTGGGGGAAAGCCAAGCCACGGACCTGTTTCAACATCGGCCTGACCTACGAGGGACTTCGCGCACTGGGCACGCCGGGTTCGTCGCTCGCCATGTTCCCCAACGAATTCATCGAGGGCATAACTGCTCGCGCCCTGAAGCTCGGGGATGTCGGGGCGAGCGCACCGGACACCTGGCCGTCGCCGTTCAATGAGCCGAAGCGGATCCATCTGATCGCAACGATCTATGCCGAGAATGTCGCGCAACTGGACCAGGTTCAGCAGCGCGCGCTCGACCGGAACGCCCTGACGCTGCTCGGAATGCGCGAGGGAAATAATTTCGATGGCGACTTCGTTCACTTCGGCTACCGCGACAACATCATGCAGCCGAGGTTCGAGGGCATTCACGATCCGGAGCGCCATGCCGACGGACAACCGCTCGCCCCGCTCGGCACCGTGTTGCTGGGACATCCGACCAATCTCGAAGGTCTGCAGTGGCGGGTACCGCAGCCCACACAACTTGGACATAACGGCACCTTCAACGCGTTTCGCGTGCTGAAGCAAGACGTGGTGGGTTTCGAGAACTATCTCGATCAGGCCGCCTCCGATCTGCTCACACATCCGAAAGTCGACGAAGTGCTGCCGCCCGGCGGCGAGCTGAAGGTCTGCGAGGTCTTCGAAATTGAACCGCCGTCGCGCCACGCGGCCTTGCGCGAGGTCGTCGCCGCCTATCTGTGCGGCCGGTGGCGCGATGGCACGCCGCTGGCCCTGTCAGCGGACATGCCTGACGCCAACGTAGATCGGGCAAAATTCGACTATGACGAGAGTTCCCGCTGCCCGTATGGGGCCCATATCCGCCGCTGCAACCCGCGCGGCGGCCACATCGTGCAGCGGGTGGCGAACAACAGCCGGCGGCTGGTCCGGCGCGGCGTGCCCTATGGACCGGCCTACAAGCGGGACAAATCCGGCGACGCCGGCAAGACCGAACCGGAACGCGGCCTGCTTGGCAATTTCATCGGCGCCAGCCTCGGCGCCCAGTTCGAAGCAATGTCCTGCGACTGGCTAAATCTCGGCCTGCAGGATCCGCGCATCACCGGCTCCAACGATCCGATCACGGGCACCAACGATCCCGCCACCAGCTGGTTCGACCTGCCGCTCAAATCCGGCGGCACGATCCGGCTGCGGGGCCTGCCGGAGTTCGTCTCGACGCGGGGCGGCGCCTACACGTTCCTGCCGAGCCTGTCGGCGATCCGCTATCTGGGATCGCTGACGGCGTGAGCAGTCAGGCCCCCGGGCATTCGACGGCCCTGGCAAGGCACAATCAATGATCCAACGCCTTCAGCAGTTCGTCCGCCTCGCGCAGATCGCGCGAGGTTTCGGCGGATGCGAATTTCGCCCGGGTCGACATCAGCAAGTCCCGTGCTTCGGCGCGCGCCGATGCGCTCTCGGCCAGATGTGCGATGCTGATCGCCGTGCGTAACTCCCAACCGACCGCCCCGATCTTCCTGGCGGAGGCCAGCGAGCGCTTGAACAGGCGCATGGCGGCCCGGTCGTCCCGCGACGGCTCTCGGCAGAGCAGCGAGCCGTGAATCCGGTAGATCTCGGGCGCCGCCCAGCGCTCGCCGGTCTGCTCCACCAGCGACTCAGCCGAGGCCGCGAAGTCTCGCGCCCGCTCGATCTGCCCGATCCGTCCGAATTCGTTGGCGAGCAGAATCCGGTAAAGCGGCATCTGAATGCAGCGATTTTCCGCCGGTAGTTTGCCGAGCAGGCCGCACAGTTTCTCCAGCACCTCCGGCGCTGGGCCCCGCGCCGCCAGCGCGGAGGTGGCCCACAACGGACCGATCACCCCGTACATCGGGTAGCCATACTCA
>CADEDX010000103.1 GCA_902826195.1 uncultured Bradyrhizobium sp.
GGCATCGGCGCGGGACTGCTCGCACCGGCGCTGTTCGCGGGCATGACGTTCCTGGAAGGCCACTTCCTCACGCCGATGATCGTTGGCCGGCGGCTGGCGCTGAACGCGCTCGCGGTCTTCATCGCGCTGGCGTTCTGGACCTGGCTATGGGGCCCGATGGGCGCATTCCTGTCGTCGCCGCTGCTGATTGTCGCGCTGGTCGTGAAGGAGCATCTGATGCCGTCCGATGCGCCGCAACTTCCCGAAGGTTAGCAGGCCGGCAAGTGGAACTTCCAACCCAACGCGGCGTTCGCTCCACATCTGAATTTCAGTGCCCGGGAGCTTTCGATGTCGAATGCTGAAGCCGCAATCAAGAATCTGACGGATAAAGCCACCCAGGAACGCCTCGAAAAGGAAGTAAACGCCGTGAAAAACGATATCGCAGCCCTGACCGACCAGATCACCGATGCCATCAACAGCTTTGCCGGCACCGCCACCAAGCAGGCGCGGCGCGGCTACAACCAGGTCCGCTCCAATGCGGAGCATGCAGTGGACGACATGTCAGAGCGCGGCAGCGCGATGATGGATGCCGCGCATGACGCGGCGTCCTCGATCGGCGAAACGCTGGAAGACGCCATCACCGAACGGCCGCTGGCTACCGTCGGCGTCGCGCTCGGCCTCGGCTTTCTGATCGGCTTGACCTGGCGCAGATAGTTTTTCGCACGGTCACATAGGCGCAGATCATCGCGGTGCCGATGGTGTTTGAGGGCGCTTAAGCGCGCCAAACGCCGCGGCGCCGTTGCGCGTGACGACCTGGTTGGGTGACGTCGTTTCAGATCGACTTTGGATCGAGGCTTAGACATGTTTCAGCGATTGATCGATGACTTGAAGGACTCGACAGGCACGGCCTTGCGACTGACCTCGCTCGCCGCAGCGGCGGCGGTGGCGTTGCTGGTGACAACCGGGTTTCTGTGCGCGGCGGCCTTCGTGTTCGTGCTGCAGAAATACGGTCCTGTCGAGGCCTGCCTGACGGGCGCCGCCATCTTCTTCGTGGTCACGCTGATCGCAGCCGGCTGCTACATGGCGCGCAAGCGGCAGGTCGAAGCGCGAGTTGAGGAAGTCGCGAGGACGGCGAAATCCACCGCGCAGACCGTGCTGGCCGATCCGATGCTGGTCGCCGCCGGCGTCCAGGTGATCCGCGCCATCGGCATCAAGAAGCTCATCCCGATCCTCGCGGTCGGGGGACTGGCACTGGGATTCTTGGTCAGCCGCGGCAGCGCGAGTGAGGCCAGCGAAGCGCCCGCGGAATAGACGGGCCGGTCGGTCTACGGGAAATATCCGGACCGTCATCCCCGCCACCGGGTCGCGCGAATGCGCGCCCGATGACAGCCTCCGGCGGGATTTAGTACGCCGCGGCCTGTCGGTTGAACCACCAATTGTCCCTGGAAACCTGGATCACCCGCTTTCGCGGGCGATGACAGCTTGGGGATGGCAATAGAGCGATAAACGAAAAGCTCGCTTCGATTCAGGTCACGCAGCGGCCGGGTTCCAGCAGCTTGGCGACTTCGGTCAAAACGCTGACCGGGGGTTCGCAGGCGATCGCGCGCTTGGTGGCGGCAGGCTTTGAAGGTTCCGGTGGTTTCAGCACCTCTTCGCCGACCTTGGGCGCCGACGCCCCCGGCATCCGGGCTGCGGGAATACGTACAACCACGGATGTCTCGGGCAGGCCGACGCTGCGGATCGTGATCGTCTCGGTGGGAGTTTGCGCGGCCTTCAGCGTCGCACGATCGGCCTTCGCGGTGCGATTGATTTCCCCGGCAGGCTCGCTGGAAGCGAGTTGAGAGCTACCGATCAGGTCATGGCCTGACGCAAGCTGCGCGGCGCCGAACGTTGCGGAGACGGCGAGCGTGGCTAAAATTGACTTGAAAGTCTGTGACATGCTGGCCTGTCCCACGCCCCATGACGGTCACAAACACAACACGGCGCAGGCCAAAGCGGGTCCGGCATGTCCAGATCACTTAAGCGTGTATGAAAATATTCGCGCTCTTAGGGAACGACTCCGGGGGGTCAGGCGTCGTGTCTACAGCCGGTTATTCCCCCTGCCCCATTGACCGGCGATGTAGGGCGCGACCGTGGTGATGCCGGTCGCGCCCTGCTTTTTTGATTTCTACCCGACCCGTCTGCTCAAGACGCCAGCGCCTTCAGCGCGCGGTCCAGCAGGTCCAGCCGGTCCTGGCCCCAGAAGACCTCACCCGACGGCAGCACGTAGCTCGGCGCGCCGAAAACGCCCGCCGCCAGTGCATCCTGGGTATATTGCTCGTGGATCTTGTCGATTTCGGCGTCCGAGGGACTGGCCGCGCGGAGTTCCGCAGCATCGAGACCTGCGCGGCGGGCTGCCGCCGCGATCGCCTCGGCATCGGTGAGCGTTTCCTCGCGCTCCCATACCACCCGCCCCAATTCCAGCGACAGCCGGTGCGCGTCCTTGCCTTGCAGCTTGGCCGCGATCACCAGGCGGGTCGCCGCCGCGTCGTCGCAGGGAAAATGCTTCGGCTCGAGATGGATCGGAATGCCCAGCACATCGCGCCAGCGCTTCAGCTCCATCATCCGGTACGCCCGCCGCTGCGGCGAACGTTTTGGCAGCGGCAGTCCCCCGGTCTGCTCGAAGATCGGACCGAACTTGCACGGCTTCACGTTGGCGGTCGCGCCGTTTCGCTTCGCAATCTCCGCGAACCGCGCGCTGCCGAGATACGTCCACGGCGACGTGAGCGACAGGTAGTAGTCGATGGTAACCGGCATGGTGTCGAGATTCCCTAAGCAGGCGGCGTCAGGCCAGCCTTTCAATCAAGCTAGCCTTGTGTGGGTATGCCGGCAACCTGCTTCGATCTCGACCGATGACGCCGACCTCAGTGCAGGGCGTTCGTGATCTTGTGATCGAGATGCCCCGTCTTGTAGTCGCGGCGGAGCTGACTCAGCGCCGTCTCGTTCAAGTTCGGGAAAACATCGCTAAGCTTGTCGGTCGGGGGTGAGCCCGCGGCAACCCCCTGCCCGTAAATCTTGCGCAACGTGCCGATGGCGGTGGCGCCATGCTTGTGGCCGATTTCGCCGTCCTGCTTGCGGTTGTCGGGACCTGCCTTGCTCATGCCGCTCTCCCCTTGTGCCAATGCCGGAGCATCCTCCCGCCGGGGCGGAATGGCAATCTTGCAGTGCAAAAAGGGGATCAGAGCGCCCTCGCCCGCATCTCCTCGCTCGGCTTGACATCCTCCGACCGGCTGTAGATCGCAACCGCCACGATCAGCACCAGCGTCAGTGTGCCGAACAGTGCGCGGTATGCCTCCTCGGTGCGGGCGCCGCTGGCTAGCGGCTCGAACGCGCCGATGATGATGCCGGACAGCGTCTGCATGCAGGCGACGCCGAGCATCACGGCCGTGTTCATGGTCGAGATGCCGCGGCCGATCAGCCGGTCCGGAAAGATGCCGCGGCCGTGGGTCATCACCATGGTGCTGGAGGCCGAGAAGAAGCCCATGGCGATGATGACGGCGACCGGCAGCCATACCGGCGGATGCGAGAACAGCGCCAGCACAGCCAGCAGGCCCACGATGACCAGCGTGCCGCCGATCGCAATTCCCTTGCGGGTGTCGAGACGGCGGTCCAGCGGGCCGAAGGCGAGCATGCCGATCTGGTAGGCGATCACGGCGCAGAGCAACACGTTGCCGGCCGCGATCGGGCTGAGGCCGTGCACCTCGCGCAGGAACGCACCGCCCCACAGGCCCTGCACCGTGAAGGTACAGGCGTAGTTGCAGAAGTTCATCGCGATGATCGGCTTCAGGCGCGGATTGCGCAGCACCTCAAACATGCCTTTCACCATCTCGCCCGATGGCTCGACCTTGCGGGAGAGAAAGGGATGGCCGGGCGGCGCGTCGCGCACCACTAGCCAGATCGCGACCGTCGCCAGCGCGATGAAGACGACGACGGCGCCGAACGCCGGCCGCCAGCCGACGTCCTGCGCGGCCCAGGCGAGCGGCGTGGTGGCGGCGAGGTTGCCGAGCAGGCCGATCGACAGCACGACGGCCGTCAGCGTGGAAAAACGATCCGGCGGAAACCAGCGCGAGATCAGTACCATGCTGCCGATCAGCATCACGCCGCAGCCGGCGCCCATCAGCACCCGGCCGCTCAGGAGTACCGGCCAGCTCGGCGCCAGCGTGAACATCGCGCCGCCGATGGCGGCGAGCATCAGCATGCCGACGACGGTGTAGCGCGGCCCGAAGCGATCGAAGAAGAAGCCGCACGGGATCTGCATCGCGGCAAAGCCGAAGAAGAACGCGCCGGTCAGCGCGCCCAGCGCCTCCGGTCCGATGCCGAGATCGCGCATCAAATCGAGGCCGATGGTGACGTTGGAGGCGCGGAAAAAATGGCTGGCGACGTAGGCGGTAGCCATCGTCGCAACGATGATCAGGCCCCGGCGGTAGGGGAAAGGCCGCTCGGCGGACTGCATGAGATGAAGGCGTTTCCGGTATCTTTTATGTTTCTGCCGCGAGCCTATGCGGGCGCGGAGCGCAGTTCAACCGGCATCACGCCTTCTGCAACGCCAGCGTCACGCCGCCGAGCACCAGCACCATCGCTACGATTTCGCGCAGACCGAGCGGCTCGCCCAGGATCAGGGCCGCGGAGATCACGCCGATCAGCGGCACCAGCAGCATCCCGGTCGAGGCCGACGACGGCGGCAGGCGGCGCAGCGTCTCGAACCAGGTGAGATAGCAGATGCCCATCGGCACCAGCGTCATGTAGGCTTGGCACGCCAGCCCGCCAGCCGTGAGCGCGCCATAGTTCGGCTGCTCGAAGGCGATGCCCAGGATCAGCATCGCGAGGCAGCCGAGACCGACCTGCCAGGCGACCACGACCAGCGGCGGCATCGGCAACGGCGTCCGGTTCAGGATGTTGCCGATCGCAAACAGGATTGCGGCGGAGAATAGCAGCACGATTCCGATAATCCGCCCGCCATCGAAGGAAAGGCCGCTGGCCCCGAGCAATACAGCGAGCCCGCCGAAGCCAATCACGATGGCTGCGGCATCCACGAGCCGCGGCCGCGTGCCGGCGAGCGGCCAGGCCAGCAGCATGGCCCAGATCGGCATGGTGTAGACGATCAGCGTGCCCTCACCGACCGGCACAAACTTCATCGCGACCGTGCCGAATCCCATCCAGGCAAAGACGTTGGTGAAGGACGCGAACAACAGGCGCGGGATGGCCTCGCGCGGGACGTCAAGCGCCTGCCCTCGCGCCTTGGCGATCGAAAACAGGATCAGCGCGCTCGCCACGCCGGCAAGTCCGCGGGAAAACAGCGGCGGCCATTGCTGAAGCAGGATCTTCATCAACGGCCAGTTCAGCGCCCATCCGAACGCGGTGACGCCAAGACAGTGAGAGCCGATCCACTTGTCGCGCCGCGCCGCATCCATGGCGGTTCTTAGCAGGCATGAATCGGCTGCTCCATCCCGGTGCGCACACGGCCAACACGTCAAAAAAAGCCGGCGCGCCGTGAGCGCGCCGGAAGTCCGACCAGCCGTGAACTCGAAGCTGGTGGTCCGAGCCAGGGGGAGGTGCCTGGCCGCGAAGTCGAAGCTCACCCGCAGTCACCGCGCCCGTCGAGGGCCAGCGATGAAACCTGCGAAGATGGTATCCCCGGATGGGAAATCGAAACGTGACCTGGTTCACAGCGGTTGAACACGCGACCGTGTCTGCCGCCCGACCGCGGCGGCCGTCCGCTGCCGCTTACTCAACCCTTCCGAAAACCCTTCGCGGTCGCCCATGCGGGCGCCAGCACGAAACCGACAAGCGGAATGGTCGCGGCGCCGACCACAATGCCGACGACACCCGATATCGCCGCCTCGACGATCCACGAGAGGAGTCCGGCGGTCGGAGGAAATGCACGGGCTGCCGCCTCTTCCGCCGCGTGAACGGCGTGCTGGATCGCCGCCGGGCCAAACTCCTCGAGGCCGTGCAGGACGATGCCGCCGCCGACCCAGATCATGGCCGCGGTGCCGACCGCGCTGAGCACTTTCAGCAGCGCGGGCATGCCGCGAACGATGCCACGGCCGACCGCGCGACCGACGCGCGTCGTGCCCCTCGCCAGCGCCAGGCCGACGTCGTCGGCCTTCACGATCAGCGCCACCACGCCATAGACGGCGACGGTAATGCCAACGGCCACCACCGCCAGCACCAGGGCCTGCTTCCAGAGGCTGCCGGCGGGAAGCGCGGCAAGCGTGATCGCCATGATCTCGGCGGAGAGGATGAAGTCGGTCTTGATCGCGCTGGCGACCTTTTCGTCTTCGACCGATTTGGCGTTCAGCGCCACGGTGCCGAGTTGCGCCTCATGCTGCTTCGCGCTGTGCGGCATCACGGCCTCCAGCACCTTTTCCACCCCCTCGTAGCATAGATAGGCGCCGCCCAGCATCAGGAGCGGCGTGATCGCCCCGGGCAGGAAATAGCTCAGTAGCAGGGCCGCGGGCAGCAGGAACAATAGCTTGTTGCGCAGCGAGCCTGCCGCGATCTTGCCGACGATGGGAAGCTCGCGGCTCGGCTGGAATCCGATCACGTAACCCGGCGTGACCGCGGTATCGTCGATCACGACGCCCGCGGCCTTTGCGCCTGCCTTGGCGGCCTGGCCCGCCACGTCATCGAGCGAAGCCGCGGCGACCTTGGCGATCCCTGCGATATCATCGAGCAGGCCGATCAGCCCGACACTCATCGACCGCTGCTCCAGGTTTTCAAGATCTTGCCTCTCAACACATTTGCTGCCGGCAAAGCTGCAACGATATCCAGCAAAAATCCGGCGCGCAGTTCGGAGCGCGCCGGATCATTTCTGCGATACG
This sequence comes from uncultured Bradyrhizobium sp., assembly GCA_902826195.1. Classification (GTDB taxonomy): domain Bacteria; phylum Pseudomonadota; class Alphaproteobacteria; order Rhizobiales; family Xanthobacteraceae; genus Bradyrhizobium. The sequence goes on from CADEDX010000103.1 coordinate 6,843, forward strand.
CTACCGCACTCAACTAGCCGGTGGCCGCCCGCGGCGCGCGGTTGCGCGAATTGCGCTGGAAGAACAGCGCCTGGCTGGCGACTGCCGAGACCATCGCCGGCTGGAACGGCTTTGAGATCAGGAACGCCGGCTCCGGGCGTTCGCCGGTCAGGAAGCGCTCGGGGTACGCGGTGATGAACACCACCGGCACCTCGAACACACGCAGCAATTCATTGACGGCATCGAGACCCGACGAGCCGTCGGCGAGCTGGATATCGGCGAGGATCAGGCCGGGCTTCTTGTTCTTGGCCAGCGCCACTGCATCGGAATGGGTGCGGGCGACGCCGATCACGTTATGGCCGAGGTTCTTCACGAGGCTCTCAAGGTCCATCGCGATAAACGTCTCGTCCTCGATGATCAGGACGTCGGTGGCGATTTCCGCGGCCATCTCGCGGCCGGCGGCGTCCGTCAGAGCACGGGTCTCGGGGATGTCGACGTTGAGAATGAAGGCGACTTCTTCCTCGGAGAAACCTTCGAGCGAAAGCAGCAGGAACGCCTGCCGCGGTAGCGGCGTAATGTTCGACAGCCTGCGTTCCGGCGGCAGCGCCAGCGTCGTGACTTCAGGGTTGTCGTTGATCGAGACCGAATTCCAGATCTGGGTAAAAAGCTTGAACAGGCCGGCGCGGGGCCCATGCTTTTCGTCGAGCAGCGAACCATCCTGCAGCAGGGCTTCCAGCATGGCCCCGACATAGGCATCGCCCGAGGCCTGGTTTCCGGTCAACGCACGGGCGTAGCGCCGCAAGAGCGGCAAATGTTCAGCAACGAGCTGTGATCGGGACATCCCCATTCCATCCTTTGTCTTGGGCTGCATTCTCGCCCATGCGTACTATTTAGGGTCTCAGCCGAGCGGACGTAACCATGAAGCGCCGCGTCGGGGGTCAATTTTAGGTTCGGCGGGGGGACCCGGTTCCCCTGTCACCTCCGACTACTCTTCGGGGGACAAAAAGTTCCAAAAAAAGTTCCCGGATTTCGGAACCATCCGCGGATCTTCGAATTAGCCTTCACCTACAACGCGGAAGGCCTAGGCCCAATTTCGAGGTAAGCTCTTGAAAGTACAGAGAATTAACTCTCGGGGAAGCGTGGATGAGACCATGAAGGAAGTAAAAAAGCAGGGCGGGCTTAACGCCGAGATTCAATCCAGGATCGGACATCAGCTCCGCGCCATGTACGACGACGTGGTCCGACAGGGCGTGCCGGACCGATTTGCGGAGCTAATCCGTAAGCTCGATGGGCCGGAAGCGGCGGCCGAAATCGCAAAAAAAGATGGAGGTGAGTAATGCCTCTCACAGACTCACTTCGCGACGATATTTTAGCGTCGGTTCCTAGCCTGCGCGCGTTCGCGATCTCGCTCTCCGGTAACGGCGACCGGGCGGACGATCTCGTGCAGGAAACTCTGCTGCGCGCCATCGCCAATATCGACTCGTTCCAGCCGGGCTCGAACCTGCCGGCGTGGCTGTTCACGATCCTGCGCAACCTGTTTCGGTCCGACTACCGGAAGCGGCGGCGCGAGGTGGAGGATGCCGAGGGCAATTATGCGAAAACCCTGAAGACCCAGCCTGCGCAAAACGCCCATCTGGAATTCGAGGAGTTTCGCCACGCCCTCGACAAGCTGCCGCAGGACCAGCGCGAAGCGTTGATCCTGGTCGGCGCCTCCGGCTTCTCTTATGAGGACGCCGCTGCCATCTGCGGCTGCGCGGTCGGCACCATCAAGAGCCGCGTCAACCGGGCGCGCTCGAAATTGTCCGCGCTGCTTTATGTCGACGGCGCGGAGGATTTCGGACCCGACGAGACCGTGCGCGCGGTGATCGGCGGAAACGGCGGATAATGCCGCCAGAAGTGATACGGAAAAGGCGGCCTCAACGGGCCGCCTTTTTTGTTTGATGATTTCGGTGTTGGTCGTTTCATAGCCTCGAAGCTTGCGTCAGTGCAGCCCGCCGAACATATAGATCAGCACGAGAATCGGCAGGGGAATACCGAGCAACCACAGCAGCAGATAACGTCCCATGATTGAGCTCCGTCGATCGTTGATTTTTCGATGCTCAGTAATGCGTGACGGTGGAGTGGAGTTCCTTACCGCGCCGGCCGCACAGGCGCCGTGATCTGCTCCGTCCTGTCGCGCTCGGTCATATCGACGACGGTGGCCATCGGCGCGGTGAGTTCGTAGACGTAGCTGACGTCGGTGAAGTAGCGTTCGGCGGTGCCCCCGAGCGCTTCGGGGGCGACGCGGTCGAGCAGGATGAGGCCGAAATCAGAGTCCTCCCGCCGGGTCGCTGCGCTGGTGTTGAACTCCTCCCAGCGGAAATAGAAGGTCTGGTCCGGCCCCTCGCCGGTGACCTCCCATTTGGCTGTTATGTGCGGGTGCTTGCCGACCAGCGACAGGCCCTCGTCGGAATGCGAGGCCAGTTCGAAGAACAACAGCGACAGCGATTGCGCGGCGCGCGCGCTGACGGCGATGTCCGGTCCGTTGACCGCTATGCGGTCGGCATGCGGGATCGCGCGCGACTCGAACAGGCCTCTGAGCTTGACGCCCTGCCACTGGCTCTCCGAGAGCAGCGTCACGACATTCGACATCGCATGGATGCGGCCGATCAAAAGGTCGCGCGCCACGTCCATGTCAGCGCCGTGGCGCAAGGTGCGCGTCACGATCGACTGGATCACGGCAAGTATGTTCTTGACCCGGTGGTTGAGCTCGTCGATCACGGCGGTCAGCCGCCGCTCGAAGCCGATCCGCACCTGGATCTCGCGGCTGAGCCGCAGGTTGTTATAGGCGACGTAGCCAAACAGCCCGCAGACGATGCCGGTGAGCGCTATGCCGATCGCGGCGACGATGATCGCCGTCTGCTGAGCACGATGCGCGGCATTGTTCTTGGCGTAATAGCCGAGCGACCAGTCCCGCCCGCCGAACGTCACCGTCCGCACCACCGATGGCGGCGGATCGCCGACCTTGACCGCCCGCAACGAGATCGCGCCCTGGTCGCTGGCGACATATTCGTCGCTGGCGTCATCGGGGTCCTTCAGCACCACCGAAAACAGCGCACGGTCGTCGTTGGTCAGCATCAACGGCGAAAGTTCGTAGGAAAAGGTGATGAAGCCGGCGGGCTCGGACGTACCTTCCTTCAGAACCGGCGACGCGAGCACGAGGCCGATCGGCCCATCCTTCCGCAGCAACGGAATCGGGTTCGACGCCACCGGCTTGCCGCTGGCCGCCGCCTGCACCAACATCGGCCCGATCACCGAGTGACGATCGTAGGCGCGGCCCGGATAGCCCAGCCTATCCGCGCTGCGCGGTTCGAGGTCCATCAGGACGTCGAGCGGCTTGTCGATTGCCTTGATGTCGAGCGGCCTGTCTTCGAAATCGCGGATCGTCGGGTTGGTGAAGCCGGCGCTCTTCAGCTCCGCCTGCGCCGCCGGCAAATCGGCCGGCTGCAGCCGCGCGATCCAGAACGCGGTCACGAAGTCGGTCTTGAAGGCATAAATCGCCGAGCGCAGCGGCTGCAGCATGTCGGCTTTCACCACCGAGGGTGCGCGAAACAATCCGGACGCAACGCGCGCGAGCAATTCGCGCTCGGTCAGACGATCCTGCACCAGGCTGGCGTGCACGTCGATGGCGCGCGACAGCGCGATGCCGTCGATCGCCAGTTCCTGTTCATGGACGCGATAGGCCGCGAGACCGGAGAGCAGAACTCCGATCAGCGCGATGAAGCCGATAATGAAGCCCAGCCGAACCACTCGCTTACTCGGAAATGAAATGTTGGCGAAGACGTATCGAAAGCATCTTTGGTTCTGCCGGGGCAGAGACACGTGGCAATAGCGCGAAGGCCAACCGCGGCAAATATGACGGAGCGTTCATCAGCACGCAACTGACAGGTTGGCAGCGAGGTAAACGACATGACCACCGTTAACGCTGATTTGGCGGGGCCAGAGACTGATAATCGGATGGTGCCGATTCGGTTCCCGGCGCCGACGGAAAAATCTGCGCTGTGCAGCGGACCGGACATTAATGTTAACGCTCCGACACGGGCGTAGCCTGCCGGGCTCGTGCGCCCTGTCCGGCCCGCCTGTCGAACCCTTCGACGCGAACAGGCGACGGCTTCGCTCGAAAACGCTTTACCCGACCTTCGCCGCCGGGCGCAGCCCACCCTTGGCCTCGATGAAGCCGATGATGCGATCGAGCCCCTCGCTCTTCTTCAGGTTGGTCATCACGAACGGCCGCGCGCCGCGCATCCGCTTGGCGTCAACCTCCATCTTCTCCAGCGACGCCCCGACATGCGGGGCAAGGTCGACCTTGTTGATCACCAGAAGGTCAGAACGCGTGATGCCGGGGCCGCCCTTGGACGGAATCTTGTCGCCGGCGGCGACGTCGATCACGTAGATGGTGAGATCGGCCAGCTCAGGCGAAAACGTCGCGGCGAGATTGTCGCCGCCGGATTCGATCAGCACCAGGTCGAGATCGGGGAATTTCGCGCGCATGTCGGCGACCGCGGCGAGATTCATCGACGCGTCCTCGCGGATCGCCGTGTGCGGGCAGCCGCCGGTCTCGACGCCGGCAATGCGGTCCGGCGTCAGCGAACCCGAGCGCACCAGAAACTCCGCATCCCATTTGGTGTAGATGTCGTTGGTGATCGCGGCGATGTCGTAGCGCTCGCGCATCGACTTGCAGAGCAGATCCATCAGCGCGGTCTTGCCGGAGCCGACGGGGCCGCCGACGCCGATGCGAAGCGGACCGTGGGATTTAGCCATGAGCGGGACCCTCTCTGTTGTCGTCCCTGCGAACGCAGGGACCCATAACCACCGGCGTCAGCTGTTGCAAACGGCGTCGACTATCCTGCCTTATCGATGAAACGCGCGGTAGGGGTCCCTGCGTTCGCAAGGACGACGAGGGGAAAGAGCCGTCGTGCCTCATGACCGGAACAGCCTCGTATATTGCGTCTCATGCCGCAGGCTGGCGAGATCGGCGCGGAAGGTGACGCTGCCGAGATCGTCGAGGGACGCTCCAAGTGCGCGGTTGGCGGTGGCGACGACGTCGGCCTCCAGCGCAGCCAGAATCCGCTGGCTGTCGGTCTGCCCGAGCGGCACCAGCCGCGCGCCGGCGGAAATCCAGTTTGACACCACCGCATGCAAAAAGGCGTGCAGCGACGACGCAACCGGCAGCCCGTGCGCCGCGCTGACGATCCCGACGGCTACGGGATAGACGATCGCACCATCGCAGGCGGCCACCAGATGATCGAGCCCGTCGCAGGCCCAGGCCGAGCGCGCGATCTCGATGAAGGCGCGGCCTTGCGTCGTGGTCTCAAGCTGGCGTTCGCGCGAGGTTACGAAGGCGGCGGCGAGTTCGGCGATCTCGCGCAGCGCCACGTCATCCCCGGTCGATGCGGCGCGGTGCGCCTGCGCCAGAAACACCGCGTCACAAAAGCCTGAACCGTCGCTGAGCATCGCGGCCAGCCAGCCGCGCAGCGACGCGGCATCCGAAATGTCGCCCGCCTCCACCGCCCATTCGATGCCGCTGGAATAGGAGAACGCCCCGACTGGAAAGGACGGCGACAACCAGGTCATCAGGCGATAGAGCGCTGCCGCCTCATCTGAGTTCATTCCGCCGCCGACATCGGCCGGCGCGCGCTCACTTGTGGTCATGAGCATGGGAGTAATCGTGGTGGTGGTGATCGTGGTCGCAATGTTCATCGTGGTGATGGTGGTGATCGTGATCACTTCCGTGATCGTGACCGCCGTGGTGATGGCCGTGATCATGCGCGGCGTGATCATGGGCCGGCTGCGCATATGCGCCGCCTTCGGGATCGAACGGCGCCTCGATCTCGATGATCCGCGCGCCGAGTCCCTTCACCATCGCCTCGATGACGTGATCTCTCCGGATTCGCAGACCCTTCGGCATGATCTGGGTTGGGAGATGGCGGTTGCCTAGATGCCAGGCGACGCGGACCCGATGCAACGGATCCGCGCCGCGGATTTCAAGCAGCGGCTCGGCGGCCGCCACGACCTCGATCAGCCGGCCGTCTTCCAGCACCAGCGCATCGCCGCCGCGCAACGCCACGGCGTTTTCCAGATCGAGCAGAAATTCCAGCCCGCGCGTCCCCGTCATCGCCATCCGCCGACGATGCCGGTCGTCGAAATCGAGCACGACGGTATCGGCCGCGGATTGCGTCCAGCGATGCTGGCCAAGGACTTTGGTGGCGCGGATCATGGGGATCAAAACTTCTCCACCTTGCCGTCGCTGATGATCTCGATCACCGTCGGCGCCGTTTTCATCTGCGAGGAGTACTCCCGCCACACCTTCATGTGCGGCGCCTTGCCATGCGCATTCAGATCGTCCCGGGTCTCCCAGCGCTCAACCACCACATACAGATTGGGATTGTTGACGCTGACATGGCCTTCATAGGAGAGGCAACCCTTCTCCTTCAGCGTTTCGGCGATGCAGGCCTTGTGGCCCTTGATGAAGGCGTCCTTGTTTTCCGGCTTCATCGGCGTGGTGGCGATCACGTAGATCATGAATTGTTCTCCCTCGTGTTTCTTGATTAGCGGACATCGACCTTTTCGGGCGTGATCACTTCGATCTTCGGCGGTGCCGACATGCATTTCACGGCGACGCGGCCGAAGGTCTTCATGTGCTCGGCGCCGCGATGCGGCACCAGCGCCTCGGCATTTTCCCACTGCTCGACGAACACCATCTTGGCGGGATCGGTAACGCTTTCATGCAAATCATAGGCGATGTTGCCCGGCTCTTTCCGGGTTTCCTTGATGCACGCCGTCGCGGCGGCAATGAAATCGGCGCGCGTTTCGGGCTTGATGGTCAGCGTGGCAACGACGTAAATCACTTCAATCCTCCCGGACTTTTGTTCTGGCTTTGATCGCCCGGGCGGGACCTTAGAACATGAAATAGCGCTGCGCCATGGGCAGAACCTCGGCCGGCGCGCATGTCAGAAGTTCGCCGTCTGCGCGCACCTCATAGGTCTCGGCATCGACCTCGATCTTCGGGGTCGCCCCGTTATGGATCATGCTCTTCTTGGAGATACCGCCGCGGGTATTTTTCACGGGATAGAGCTTCTTTTCGATGCCGAGCTTGCGCGCCAGTCCGCCCGTGATGGCCGCCTTCGAAGTGAACACGACCGATGATGCCGTCAGCGATTTGCCGTAAGCCGCGAACATCGGCTGGTAGTGCACCGGCTGCGGCGTGGGAATCGAGGCGTTGGGATCGCCCATCGGCGCCGCCACGATCGAGCCACCCTTGATGATGCAATCGGGCTTGACGCCGAAGAAGGCTGGCGACCACAGCACGAGGTCAGCGAGCTTGCCCTTCTCCACCGATCCGATCAGCTTCGAGACGCCATGCGCGATCGAGGGGTTGATGGTGTATTTGGCGATGTAGCGCTTGACGCGGAAATTGTCGTTGTCGTTGCCCTTGTCCTCCGGCAGCGCGCCGCGCTGCTTTTTCATCTTGTCGGCGGTCTGCCATGTGCGGATGATGACCTCGCCAAGCCGGCCCATCGCCTGCGAGTCCGACGACATCATCGAGAGCGCGCCGAGATCGTGCAAAATGTCTTCGGCCGCGATCGTTTCTTTCCGGATGCGGCTTTCTGCGAAGGCGAGATCTTCGGCGATCGAAGGATCGAGGTGGTGGCAAACCATCAGCATGTCGAGGTGCTCGTCGATGGTGTTGCGCGTAAACGGCCGCGTCGGGTTGGTCGAGGACGGCAGTACGTTCTTCAGCCCGGCGATCTTGATGATATCTGGCGCATGGCCGCCGCCGGCGCCCTCGGTGTGAAAGGCGTGGATGGTGCGGCCCTTGAACGCCTTCACCGTGTCCTCGACGAACCCGGATTCGTTCAGCGTATCCGAATGCAGCATGACCTGGATATCGTAGTCGTCGGCGACCGAGAGACAGTTGTCGATCGCGGCCGGCGTAGTACCCCAGTCCTCGTGCAGTTTCAGCGCGCAGGCGCCGGCCTTGATCATCTCGACCAGCGCGGCCGGACGCGCCGCGTTGCCCTTGCCGGAGATGCCGAGATTGACCGGGAACGCGTCGAACGATTGGATCATCCGCCCCATGTGCCAAGGCCCGGGCGTGCAGGTGGTCGCAAACGTGCCGTGCGACGGCCCGGTGCCGCCGCCGAGCATCGAGGTGACGCCACTCATCAGCGCGTGCTCGATCTGCTGCGGGCAGATGAAATGGATGTGGCTGTCGAAACCGCCCGCGGTGAGGATTTTGCCTTCACCCGCGATCACGTCGGTGCCGGGGCCGATGATGATGGTCACCCCCGGCTGGATGTCGGGATTGCCGGCCTTGCCGATGGCGGCGATCATGCCCTCCTTGATCGCGACGTCGGCTTTCACGATGCCCCAGTGATCGACGATCAGCGCATTGGTGATGACGGTATCGGCCGCGCCCTGCCTGTTGGTGACCTGCGACTGCCCCATGCCGTCGCGGATCACCTTGCCGCCGCCGAACTTCACCTCCTCGCCATAGATGGTGAAATCCTTCTCCACCTCGATGATCAGGTCGGTGTCGGCCAGCCGCACCTTGTCGCCGGTGGTGGGTCCGAACATGTCGGCATACACGGAACGCTTGATTCTTACGCTCATAGTTTCCCCTGCACGTCGCCGCGAAAGCCGTAGATGACCCGCTTGCCGGCCAGCGCCACCAGTTGCACGTCGCGGGTCTGCCCCGGCTCGAAACGCACGGCGGTACCTGCCGCAATATCGAGACGCATGCCGCGCGCCTTCTTGCGATCGAACTTCAGCGCCGGGTTGGTCTCGAAGAAATGATAGTGCGAGCCGACCTGGATCGGCCGGTCGCCGGTG
>CADEDX010000104.1:0-6602 GCA_902826195.1 uncultured Bradyrhizobium sp.
CCGGTGATCGGCCGAGCGCACCGGCGGGTTCATCTGCGCCAGCGTGCCGAGCCGCTCGTAGCATTCGGGCGCGCCCAGCGTCAGGTGATGCGGCGTCGCCTCGCAAGACGCGACGTCCTTGTGGTCGCGCAGATATTCGATCTCCTGCCTGGTCGTGATGTGCAGCACATGCATGCGCTTGCCGGCCTCGCGGGCCAGATTGACCAGCCGCTGCGTCGCGATCAGCGCGGTGTCCTCGTCGCGCCACACCGGATGCGAGCGAGGGTCGCCCTCGACCCGGTGCGATTTGCGTTCGTTGAGGCGGTATTCGTCCTCGGCATGAAAAGCGGCGCGGCGGCGGATCACCTGGAAGATGCGTCGCAGGCTTTCGTCGTCCTCGACCAGCAGCGACCCCGTGGACGAACCGATGAACACCTTGACGCCGGCGCAGCCCGGCGCGCGTTCCAGTTCAGGCAGATCCTGAACGTTCTCGCGCGTGCCTCCGATGAAGAACGCGAAATCGCAATGCATCCGATGACGGCCAGCCTTGATCTTGGCGGTAAACGTCTCCTCGGTGACCGTCAGCGGGTTGGTGTTCGGCATCTCGAACACGGCGGTGACGCCGCCCATCACGGCGCTGCGTGAGCCGGTCTCGAGGTCTTCCTTCTGCGTCAGCCCGGGCTCACGGAAATGCACCTGCGTGTCGATCACGCCGGGCAGGATGTGCAGACCCTTGCAGTCGATGGTCTCGCCGGCGGAGGCCTGTCCGAGCCCGCCGATCGCCGCGATCCGGCCTTTTAAGATGCCGATGTCGCGGACGCACTCGCCGTCCTGATTGACCACGGTGCCGGATTTTAGAATGGTATCAAATCGTTGATTCATCGCTGATTCATCGGTCCTTGGGCGGCGGCTTCAGGGCTGTCGCGGGGCTTGTTGGCGGCACATTAGCGCCTTAACTTCGCATGGGGTACCTGTCACCTGCGTTTCCCCAGGAACTTCAGGAAAACGCCAAAAGGGGCCGATTTGCCGATGAAAGCTGCGTTTCTTCCGGACCGGGGCGTGATCAAGGTCAGCGGCGAGGATGCCCGCGACTTCCTCAACGGCCTCATCACCACAGACGCCACGCAGCTGCAGGTGGGCCTCGGCCGGTTCGGCGCGCTGCTGACACCGCAGGGCAAGATCACCGTCGATTTCCTGATCACCGAAGCCCCCGCCGGCCATGGCGGCGGGTTCCTGATCGATGCGCCGCTGCCGCTGGCGCAAGGCCTTGCCGACAAGCTCGGCTTCTACAAGCTGCGTGCCAAGGTCACGGTCGAGAACATTTCCGCTCATTTGGGCGTTCTGGCGGCATGGGACGGCGAGCCGGCCATGAAGCCCGACCTCGCCTTCGCCGATCCGCGGCATGAAGCGCTGGGTTGGCGCATCCTGGCCCCCGAGGACCTCGCGCCAAAAGTGGCCGACGTGATCGGCGCAGATCTCGTGGAAAGCGACGTCTACGAAGCGCATCGCGTCGCCACCGGCGTGCCGCGCGGCGGGCTCGATTTCATGTACAGCGATGCCTTTCCGCATGAAGCCAACATGGATCGCCTGCACGGCGTCGACTTCGACAAGGGCTGCTATGTCGGCCAGGAAGTGGTGTCACGGATGCAGCATCGCGGCACCGCGCGCACCCGGATCGTGCGGGTGGTGCTGGACGACTTCTCACCGGAAACCGGCATCCCGGTTCTCGCCGGCGACAAACCGGTCGGCACCATGGGGTCGACCGCCGGCGGCAAGGGGCTGGCGCTGCTCCGCATCGATCGCGTCGCCGATGCGCTCGACGCCGGTTTGCCATTGACGGCGGGTGGTCTTCCGATGCATCTGGCCGACCCGAACGAGGTTCGGACCCCGCCGAAACAGACCGTCGCATGAGCCTCTTCCGATGAGCGAATTTCAATGAGCAAATCCGCGCGCCTGCACCCCGACGGCAAGACGCGGTGCCCATGGCCGGGTGAAGACCCGTTCTACATGGCCTATCACGATACCGAATGGGGCGTGCCCGAATATGACGACCGGGCGCTCTATGAGAAGTTGATCCTCGACGGTTTTCAGGCCGGGCTGTCCTGGATCACGATTCTGCGCAAGCGCGAAAATTTTCGCAAAGCTTTTGACGATTTCCAGCCGGAGAAGATCGCCCGCTACAGCGACAAGAAAGTCCATGCGCTGATGAACGATGCCGGCATCGTGCGCAACCGTTCCAAGATCGAAGGCGCCGTCAACAGCGCCAAGGCCTATCTGAAGATCATGGAAGAAGGCGCTGGTTTCTCTCAGTTTCTTTGGGACTTCGTCGACGGAAAACCTAAGGTCAACCAGTTCAAGACCACGGCCAGCGTGCCGGCCTCGACGCCGGTCTCAATCAAGATCTCCAAGGAGCTCGGCGCGCGCGGGTTCAAGTTCGTCGGCCCGACCATCGTCTACGCCTTCATGCAGGCCACCGGCATGGTCAACGACCATCTGGTGAGCTGTTTCTGCCACGAAAGCTGCAGCGGCAAACTTCGCAAGCCTCGCCGCAAGTCCAAATGACGGCAAGGAAAACAGCCGGCAAATCGTCCAATGTCGCCAACCGCGCCTGGCAGCGGATGCTGTCGGGACGGCGGCTCGATTTGCTCGACCCCTCGCCGCTCGATATCGAGATCGCCGACATCGCGCACGGCCTGGCGCGGGTGGCGCGCTGGAACGGGCAGACCAGCGGCGCGCATATCTTCTCGGTGGCGCAGCACACGCTGCTGGTGGAAACCGTGATGCGCGAGCAGATGCCGCGCGTCGATGTCCGCTTTCGCCTCGGAGCCCTGCTGCACGACGCGCCCGAATACGTCATCGGCGACATGATCTCGCCGTTCAAGGCGGTGCTCGGTGGCGACTACAAGGTGGTGGAAAATCGCCTGCTGGCGGCCATCCATATCCGCTTCGGGCTGCCCGCGGTGCTAACCGATGACATCACCAAGGCGATCAAGGCGGCCGATCGGGGCGCGGCCTATCTCGAAGCCACCCACCTGGCCGGATTTTCGGAATCCGAAGCCAAGCGCCTGTTCGGCCGCGACCCCAGCCTGCCCGAGCCCACGGTGCGCGATTATCTGACGCCGTGGACCGCGGCCCGCGCCGAAAAGCAGTTTTTGGCGCGATTTCAGCTGCTGCTCGGTTGATCGGCCGGCGCGAACCTGCTTTCACCGCCTCGATGGCCGGCTTATAATTGCGATAAATCAGCGCCTTCCGGGAAAACGCTTCGAAGGATCATCATGCTTCACGTCTGCTCGCTTGCCGCACTTCCCGAGACCGTCAGGCTTACCGGCGCCAGCCATGTCCTCACCGTGATGGCCAATGTCGATCAGGTGCAGCGTCCGGCTTCGGTGCTCGAAGCCAACCATCTGAGGGTGTCGATGGACGACATCACCGAGCACATGGACGGCTTGACCGCACCAGCTGATCATCACATCGAGCGGGTGCTGAATTTCGTCCGCGGCTGGGACCGCAGCGCGCCGATGGTGGTGCATTGCTACGCGGGGATCAGCCGATCAACCGCGAGCGCCTTTGCCGCCGCATGCATGCTAAATCCGCACCGCGACGAGATCGAAATCGCCCGGCAGATCCGCGCCCGCTCGCCGATTGCGTCTCCCAACCGGCTGATCGTCAGCCTCGCCGACCGCACACTTGGGCGCGAGGGACGAATGCTGCGCGCGCTGGACCAAATGGGGCCCGGCACCATGACGGTGGAAGGCCGGCCGTTCCAGCTCGATCTGGAGTAACGCCTGCAAGCTGCTGAGGCTTGACACGAAAATGCCATTGCCTTTCTGCAAAGCCTGCGACATCGCCTCGCGGGCCTGATTTGAACTTTTAGCGGACAAACCTGCACAGAGGATTGCAACCGGGCTGCGGACGTGGCCGGTTGCCGCTTTGATGCGCCCGCCTGGAGGCCTGATGTTCGACGACCCCTTCGTTTTCTTCGCGCTCGCGATCGCGATCGTCGCCCTGGTCGTCGCGCGGAAGGCCATCAACGAGGTAGCGGAGTTACGCAAGCGCCTGGAGGCGATCCAGACGGCGCCGGCGACCGCCGCTGCGCCGATGCCTCCTCCGCTCCCACCATTCGAAGCGTTCGAGCGGACGCTGCCGCCGGCTTCGGCCACGATTGTGCCGACGCTGCCGCCCCTCATTCCCGATGCAGAGCCCGTTGCCGCGTCCGAGACGTCCGAACAGGCCGCAGACAGAGCGGCGGCGCCGCCACCGCCAATGCCGGCGCCCGGTCGCGGTTTTGAGGAGACCATCGGCACGCGCTGGGTGGTGTGGGTCGGCGGGCTGACGCTCGCGCTCGGCGGTTTCTTCATGGTGCGCTATTCGATCGAGGCCGGACTGATCGGCCCTGGCGTACGCGTATTTCTGGGCGGACTGTTTGCGCTGGCCCTGCTGCTGGCGGGCGAATGGACGCGCCGCAAGGAAAGCATCTCCACGATCGAAGCAACGCCGATCGCCAATATCCCCGCCATCCTCACCGCGGCCGGAACGGCGGTCGCGTTTGCGACCGTCTATGCGGCCTACGCGTTGTACGAATTCCTGGTACCCGCCACCGCCTTCGTGCTGCTCGGCATGGTGGCGATGGGCACGCTGGCCGCTGCGCTGCTGCATGGGCCGGCGCTGGCCGGTCTCGGCGTCGTCGGCGCGTTCGCAACCCCGGTCCTGGTCTCGTCCGGCAAGCCGGATTTCTGGGCGCTCTACATCTACCTCGCGATCGTCACTGCGGCGGCGTTCGGCCTGGCGCGCATCAGGATGTGGCGCTGGCTCGCGGTCACCACCATTACCTTCGCGCTGCTGTGGACCTTTCCCTGCCTGCAATGCGGCCCGTCGATGGTGGCCCCGCACGCGTTCCACGTGCTGGCCGGCTTCATCCTCGCCGCACTCCTCGTGGTATGTGGCTTCATGTTCGGCCCGCCCGCGGATGAAGGCGAGATCGAGCCGGTCTCGTCCGGCTCGCTCGCGGCCTATCTGCTCGGCGCGACCCTGATCGTGCTGAACAGTTTTCATGCCGACACCGCGATGATCCTGTTCGGCCTGCTGGTGGCAGGCAGCCTCGTGGTCGCCTGGCGCAGCGATGCCGCCGCAGGCGCGGTCGGGGCTGCCGCGGCTTTCGTCTTCGTCGTATTCGCCGAATGGGCCGTGCGCGCCAATCCGGACATGCTGGTACTGCCCGGCGGCCCCTTGCAGGGCATCGGGCCGAGCGCCACGGACGGATCGGTGTCGCTGCATCTGGTATCGGCCGCCATCTTCGCCGTGGGCTTCGGCGTCGCGGGATTTTTGGCGCAAGCACGCGCCGCGGGGCCGGTCATCCCGGTGATCTGGTCGGCCGCAGCGGTCTTCACGCCGCTGGCGCTTCTGGTCGCGCTCTACGCCCGCATCGCTCATCTCGACCGCTCGATCCCGTTTGCGATCGTCGCGGTGATCCTGGCCGCGGCCTTCGCCGCCGCAACCGAGATCCTTTCAAAGCGCGAGGACCGGCCGGGGCTGCAGGCCTCGATCGCGCTGTTTGCGACCGGCACGCTCGCGGCGCTGGCGCTGGCGCTGACCTTTGCGCTGGAAAAGGGCTGGCTGACGATCGCACTGGCGCTGATGTCGGCAGGCACTGCCTGGATATCGACGCAGCGGCCAATCGCGTTCCTGCGTGTGCTCGCTTCCGTGCTCGCCGGCATCGTGGTGCTGCGCATCGGCTACGAGCCGCGTATCGCAGGCGACGCCGTCGGCACCACACCGATCTTCAACTGGCTATTGTGGGGCTACGGCATCCCCGCGGCGGCGTTCTGGGGCGGCAGCATCCTGCTGCGCCGCGGCGGCGACGACGGGTCGCTGCGGACGGTGGAATCCGCGGCGATCCTGTTCACCGTGTTGCTGGTGTTCATGGAAATCCGCCATGCCGTCAACAATGGCGACGTCTACCGCGAGAGCGCCGGCCTCACCGAAGTGGCGCTGCAGGTCTGCGCCACGCTCGCCATGGCGATCGGACTGGAGCGACTGCGCATCCGGACCGGCAGCGTCATCCACAACGCCGGCGCGATCCTGCTGACGGCGTTTGCCGGCCTCGCAACATTGTTCGGGCTGCTGCTGCTGGACAACCCGATCCTGCGCTGGATCGACATCGGCGGCGTCTTCCTCAATTTGCTTCTGCCGGGCTACGCCCTGCCCGCACTGTTGGCGCTGCTGCTGTCCTATGCCGTCGCCGGACGCCGTCCCGCAGCCTACGCCAATACGATCGCGGCCGCCGCGCTGGTCCTCGCGCTCGCCTATGTGACGTTCGAGATCAGGCGGTTGTATCACGGCCCGGTCATCGCATCCGGACCGACCACCGGCGCCGAGCAATACACCTACTCGATCGCGTATCTGGCGTTCGGCGTCATCCTGCTCGGCATAGGCATCCTCTTCAACTCGCAACGCGCGCGGCTGGCGTCGGCGATCGTCATCGCCCTGACGATCCTGAAAGCCTTCCTGATCGACATGTCGACCCTGACCGGCGTCTATCGCGCGCTGTCGTTCATGTGCCTCGGCCTGGTGCTGGTGGCGATCGGCTGGTTGTACCAGCGGATCCTGTTCCGCAGGCAGGCGGC
>CADEDX010000104.1:6702-15633 GCA_902826195.1 uncultured Bradyrhizobium sp.
ACCGAGTTGAGGAATTTGCCGACCTCGAGCTTGAGCCGGTTGCTCTCGCCCGACAGGGATTTCGCCGCCGAATAGACCAGCGCCGAAGCCGATCCGGTCTCGGTCGCGCCATGCTGCACGTCGGTGATGTTCGAGGAGACCTCCTGCGTGCCGGTCGCCGCATGCTGGATGTTGCGGGATATCTCCTGCGTGGCCGCCCCCTGTTCTTCCACGGCGGCGGCAATGGCCGATGATATCTCCGACATCCGCCCGATGGTGGCGCCGATCTCCTTGATTGCCGCCACCGAATCCTGGGTCGCGGCCTGAATGCCCGATATCTGCTGACTAATCTCGCCGGTGGCCTTGGCGGTCTGCTCGGCAAGCGCCTTGACCTCGGATGCGACCACGGCAAAGCCGCGGCCTGCCTCACCGGCGCGCGCCGCCTCGATGGTGGCGTTCAGCGCCAGCAGGTTGGTCTGACCGGCGATGGTGTTGATCAGCTCGACCACGTTGCCGATCCGGCTCGCCGCGCTCGACAGTTCGCTGACGCGGTCGTTGGTCTGCTGGGCCTGATCGACGGCCGCATTGGCGACGCGGGAGGATTCCTGGACCTGACGGCTGATCTCGTTGACCGAGGTGGACAATTGCTCGCTGGCGGCGGAAACCGACTGCACGTTGGTGGATGCTTCCTCGGAAGCCGCGGCAACGGTGGTCGCCAGCCCCTGCGAGCGCTCGGCCGCCCTCGTCAGCGTGGTGGCGGACGCTTCCAGTTCGGTCGCGGCCGAGGACACCGTCTCGACGATCTCTCCCACCGCGCCCTCGAAAGCATCGGCGAGTTCACGCATGTCGGACTTGCGCCGCTCCGCCTGCACCGCTTCGGCTTCGAGTCGCTCAGCGCGCAGCCGCTCCGCTTCAATCATGTTGTTCTTGAACACCTCGACCGCGCCGGCCATCTCGCCGATCTCGTCGTGCCTGCCGAGGCCTGGAATCGTCAACCTGACATCGCCGCCGGCGAGCCGCGTCATGGAGGAAACCATTGACGCGAGCGCGCTTGAGATTGAGCGGCCGATCAGCAGCGAAAGTCCAAATACCAGGATAATCGCTGCCCCGAACGCAATCAGCATCCAAGTCGCCACCGAGCTGCGCGTCGCCGCCTCGCTTGCTTCGGCCGTCGTATAAATCCGCTCGACGTCTTGTCCGACTTCGGCAATGACGGGTTCTATTTCACGAAACGTTTTCGACATCGACGCCCCAAAGCTGGCGACTTCAAGCGCTCCGCTGGCCCAACCGGAGAAATCCGTTTGATACTTCTCGAGCTTCTTGGCAATATCAGCCTTGATCGCCGCATCGATATTCGCACCTGCCAACAACTTCGAGAACTCGGCGGCAGTCTTTTTCAGTTCGTCGACATATTTGGCGTCGCGACGCAACATGAAGTCCTTCTCGTGCCGCCGGAGCATCAGCATTGAGCTGGTCAGCCTTGCATCATCGATTTCCTTGAGTTTCGCTTCGATGTCGTGAACGGCTGCGCGCAGCGAGCCTGACAGGCCGAGTTTCTCGTTCAGACCGAGTTTGACCTCGGCTTGCGTCAGGCCTGCAAAGTTCTTCACGTAATTTGCGAAGCCGCGTCGAACGACATCGATCTTATCCGGAATGGCGATGAGGCCACTTGATCGCACCATGGATTTCAATTTTTCAAGGTCGCGATCGATTCCGGCAGATAATTCGGCGTGACGCTTGGCGTAGGACTCATCGCGACGGAGCTGAAAATCCTTTTCGGCCCGGCGCGCCTCCAGCATCTTGATCGAAATCTGCTGGTTCAAACTGGAGAGGGACCGACCTTCGACGGCTAACATGCGGGAGGAATCCTGCGACCAGCTTCCTGCCTCATAGATCGCACCGAATGCGAGGAGTCCGATCATGCCGACAAAGCCGATTGCAATGACCTTGTGAGTGAGACGAATGGAAAAGCCACTCATGGGGATTCCTGCTCCTGAGGTAGCGACACGACGCACCCAAGCTGTGCGCCGGCTTTCGGTCCGCAGCGCTGCGGCCGTGCAAATGCCAAATTACAAGGCAACACGAATACAGTATGATGTTACTGGTTAGTCTTAACGCGACGTCCGTACATCTACGGGGAACGCGCAAGATTGTCGCTGAGATCGACCCTTGCAATGCAAGGGGCTTACGCCGGTGCAAATTCAGCGGCGCAAACCCGCGGCGGGATGCGCGCAACAAGGCGCGGCTCGGGCAGGCAGGAAGAACCGGTCGTTCGTCAGTTGAGTAAGAGCGCCCCGCCGGAAGATTCCGGCGCGACGCGACTGGTGAACGGGCGCCTTCGCAGTGTCGTCCAGCAGTCGCCGGACGTAGCGCGTCAGGCGGCGCGCACCGACTCGAGGAATTTGGCAACCTCGTCCTTGAGACGGTTGCTGTCGCTCGACAGCGACTGCGCGGCGGAGAGCACGTGGGACGAGGCCGTCTCGGTTTCCGTCGCGCCGCGCTGCACGTCGGTGATGTTGGCGGAAACCATCTGCGTGCCCTGCGCGGCCTGTTGCACGTTGCGGGAGATTTCCTGCGTCGCTGCGCCCTGCTCTTCCACGGCCGCCGCGATCGCTGAGGAAATCTCGGAAAGCTTTCCGATGGTGCCGGAGATTTCCTGGATGGCGCCGACCGAGTCCTGGGTCGCGGCCTGGATGCCGGTGATCTGCTGTCCGATCTCGCCGGTGGCCTTGGCAGTCTGTTCGGCCAGCGCCTTCACTTCCGAGGCGACGACCGCGAAGCCGCGGCCGGCCTCACCGGCGCGCGCCGCTTCGATGGTGGCGTTGAGTGCCAACAGGTTGGTCTGGCCCGCGATGTTGTTGATGAGCTCGATCACGTCGCCGATGCGCGCAGCGGCTTTCGACAATTCGCCGACGCGGTCGTTGGTCTTCGACGCCTGATCGACGGCCTCACTGGCCATCCGCGCGGATTCCTGCACCTGCCGGCTGATCTCGTTGACGGAGGATGCCATTTCCTCCGTGGCAGATGCCACCGACTGCACATTGGTTGAAGCTTCTTCCGAGGCGGAGGCGACGGTGGTGGCGAGTTCCTGGGCGCGCTCCGCCGTCGCGGTCAGCGTGCTCGCGGAAGCCTCCAATTCGGTCGAGGCTGACGAAACGGTATCAACAATCTCGCCGATCATGGCTTCAAACTGACGCGTGATGCCGTCGACGCGACGGCCGCGCTCGATCTTGGCTTCTGCATCGCGTGCGGCGGCCTCGTCCGCGGCCTTCTTGGCGATCAGCGCGTCCTTGAACACCTGCAAGGCATCCGCCATGGCGCCGATCTCCGTCTTCTCGCCGCGACGCGTCACTTCGGCGGTCAGATCGCCGCTTCCCAGCGCCTGCATCGGCTTGACGACGGCGGCAATACCGTTGGAGAGGTCGCGCACCAGATAGATCCCAACGCCGATTCCGCAGATGACGCACGCAGCGATGATGCTCAGCACCAGCCAGAATGCGGAATTGTAGCCCTCGGCCGCCTGCCGCGTCGCGGTGTCGGCGCCGGCATTGTTGAGATTGATGCCCTTCTCGAGGATCGCATCGGATTCGGCGGCGATAACAGCGACCTTCTTGGAGATGGCTTCGCTCGCTTCGGTCGGAATTCGCCCGATGCTCCCGCGCGACAACACGATGACGTCCTGGACGCCGGCGATGTATTTGTCCCAGGCCACCGCCCAGTTCTGGTAGATGGATCGCTCTTCGGCGGAGTTGATCAACGGTTCGTAAGCCTTGCGATCCTTCGCGATCCTTTCCAGGATACCGGCCAGTCTCTTGTCATTGGCGGCCTTCGCCTCGAGCGTTTCCGCCATCACATGGGCGCGCAGCGCGATGCGGAACAGATTGATGTCCGTGCGCAGATCGCCAAGCACCCGGACGCTGGGAAGCCAGCCGGACGCAATTTCCACCGTATGGGCGTTGATCGCCTGCATGCTGCGGATCGCCAGCAGGCCCATGCCCGACATCGCGATCAGCATGAACGCGATCACGGCGATGACCTTGGCGCGGATGGAAAGTGCGGACATGAGACACTCTTAAGCGTTTGAGACTGGCGCCGCTGACCAATTCAAATCGCAGTCATCGTCGACGCGCCGGGATTATCGGCAACGGTAAGCAGCAGGTTGCAAACGACCGTTAATTTTGGGTTCCGTACAATTACGGACCACTTGGTCTTGGTTCGACTGGTCCGACCGGCTAGCCGAGGGACTCGGCCACGAGGCGAATGCGGAAAACCGGCTTCTTTGCTTCGTCCAGAAGCTCCATCTGCCACTCGGCGTTCTGTTTCAAGCTGCGCGAAAGACTGCCGAGCAAATTGCCGCAAACCCTGGTCATTTCGGACCAGGCGGCCTCGCGGCTTTCGAATTCAGCGCCCTGATCGGACGCGCCGGCATAGCGGCCGTGGCTGATCCGAAAAAAATACAGCGGCATGATTCATGCTCATGTGTTTGGGCCGCCTCCCGGCCTTCTGCCGGAAACCAATGGAACAAGATTTGCTACCAGGATGTGAATGAAGCGGGCCGTATCACTACGGCCGGGCGCCACCGGGCCAGGCGATATGCAAGGCCATTGCGGCGACCGCGGCCGTTCAGCCGCGCTGCGATTCATGTCAGGATCAGATGCAATCGCCGACGAGCAGATGCGCGCGCCGCTTGGTTCAATCGGTCGAGCGGCGCAGTTCTGACGCGCCCTCGGCCTTGGCCGACTCGGGCTGCCCAGCCTTCGGCGCGGATTTCACCGGCTCGAGCTTGGCGCTATCGACGGTCGGGACTTCGACCCGCGCCGTGACCTCGACCTCGGCGCGCGCGTCGGACGCCGTCCGCGCCGGCTCCTGGCGATGCAGCGAGCGCGGCCGCGCCACGGAACGCGCCATCAGCATCTGCGAGGCGCCTTGATGGCGGAAATCGCAATAGGCGAAGCCCATGCCCGATACGGAGCCGCGGAACGAGCGGTCGTCGCGCTTGTCGAGATTGAAGCAGGGTTCGAACGGAAGGCCCTTGATCGAGGCGCAAACCGACTGGCCGCGGATCTGAAGCGTATTGCCGGGCAACCGCACGTGGCGGATCGGGCCCGAGCCGCTGAACTGGACCGAACCGGCCGCGCCGAGGTCGTCGAGGATACGGCCAGCGCCGCGGGTGCCATCGAAGCAGGTGAAGGCGAAAACCTTGCCGTTCACGAACCTGCGCGCCTCATCGGCATTCATGCTCCCGGCCAGTGCAGGAAGGATCGTCGCGGCTGCCGTGAAGGCCCCCAAAATCAAACGCGCAAGCATGCAGCTACTCCAACTTACTAAAGAGCGCGGGCGCCCGCCTTTACCCCGTGCTTACCATACCAACCGTGGCAACATTGGAGCAGGTTGGTTGGTAAAGTCTGAACATCGTCAGAGAATTTTTACCACGATTCGACCGCGGACCTGACCAGCCAGAATCTGCGCGCCTGCTCCAATCACTTGGTCAAGGTTAATTTCCTGAGTGATTTCAGCCAGTTTACCTCTATCCAGATCGATGGCAAGTCGGTTCCAGGCAAGCTTTCGCTGGGGCAAGGGGCACATCACGGAATCGATGCCCAGAAGGCACACCCCCCGCAAAATAAAAGGTGCGACCGAGGACGGCAGGTCCATGCCGGCGGCCAGGCCGCAGGCCGCGATCGCCCCGCCATATTTCGTCATCGACAGCAGGTTGGCCAGCGTGGTCGAGCCAACGCTGTCGACCCCGCCCGCCCAGCGCTCCTTCGCCAGCGGCTTGGCGGGTCCGGCGAGTTCGGCGCGGTCGATCACCTCGGCGGCACCGAGGTCCTTGAGGTAGCCGGTCTCCGTCATCCGCCCGGTGGATGCAATGACGTGATAGCCGAGCTTGGAGAGAACGGCGGTCGCGACCGAACCGACGCCGCCCGCGGCGCCGGTCACCACGACCGGCCCGCTCGCCGGCGTCAGGCCGTGCTTCTCCAGCGCCAGCACCGACAGCATCGCGGTGTAGCCGGCGGTGCCGATCGCCATCGCTTCGCGAGTCGAGATGTTGTCCGGCAACCGCACCAGCCAGTCGCCCTTGACGCGCGCCTTTTCGGCATAGGCGCCCAGATGGGTTTCGCCCATGCCCCAGCCGTTGCAGACGACCTTGTCGCCGGCCTTCCATTCGGGATGAGAGGATTGCTCGACGGTGCCGGCGAAATCGATGCCGGCGATCATCGGGAAACGCCGCACGACGGGCGCCTTGCCGGTGACGGCCAGGCCATCCTTGTAGTTCAGCGTCGACCATTCGATAGCGACGGTGACGTCGCCTTCCATCAGTTCGGATTCGTCGAACTGGGTCAGCGCGGCGGTGGTGCTCTTCTCCGCCTTGTCGATCCTGATGGCCTTGAACGTTCCCATGGCGAACTCCCCGGACTTGATCACCCACGCGTCATGGCCGGGCTTGTCCCGGCCATCCACGTTCTTGCTTGCCGCGCGACATTCAGGACGTGGATGCCCGGGACATCTAGCGCGAAGTTGCGCTTCGCGCTACCGCCCGGGCATGACGAAAAGTGGTTTGAGAGAGTGTTTACCGCATCAGGCGGGTTGTGCAACCGGGCGCGCGACCGGCGCTTCGACGATCGGAAGGTTGATCAGCGCCGACATCACGCCAAACAAGATCGAGAGCCACCAGATCGGTGTGTAGGAGCCGAACTGCTCGAACACGACGCCGCCGAGCCAGACGCCGAGGAAGCCGCCGACCTGGTGGCTGACGAAGGCAAAGCCGTACAGCGTGGCGAACCAGCGGGTACCGAACATCAGCGCCACCAGCGCCGAAGTCGGCGGCACCGTCGAGAGCCAGGACAGGCCCGTGACCGCGCCGAACACGATCGCCGAGAAGGTGGAGATCGGAAACGAGATGAACGCCAGGATCGACAGCGCACGGGTAAGATACAGCGCCGACAGAATATAGCGCTTGGGAAACTTGTTCTGCAGCACGCCGACGCTGAGCGAGCCGATGATGTTGAAAAGACCGATGGCGGCCACGACCCAGCCCCCGGTCTGCGCCGAGACGCCGCGATCGGCGAGATAGGCCGGCAGATGCACGGTGATAAAGGCGAGCTGGAAGCCGCAGGTGAAGAAGCCGAGCACCAGCAGCACGTAGGAGCGATGGCCGAACGCCTCCGCCAGCGCGGTCTTGAACGACTGCTGATCCGCGGCGGGCGCGTCCGAAGCCGGCGCCGTCGAGGCCGGTGTCGCAATCGCCAGCGACAGCGGCACGATCAGCAGCATCAGGAAAGCGAACACGGTGAGCGCGGCCTGCCAGCCGAAATTGTCGATCATCGCAACGCCGAACGGCGCGAACAAAAATTGTCCGAACGAGCCGGCCGCGGTGCCGGCGCCGAGCGCAAGGCCGCGCTTCTCGGGCGGCAGAAGCTTGCTGAACGCCGACAGCACGAGATTGAACGAACAGCCGGACAGCCCGAAGCCGATCAGCACGCCGGCGCCGAGATCGAGCGACAGCGGCGCGGTCGAATAGCGCATTAGCAAGAGACCACCGGCATAGAGCAGCGCGCCGATGATCATCACACGCAAAACGCCGAAGCGGTCGGCGATGGCGCCCGCGATCGGCTGGCCGAGGCCCCACAGCAGATTCTGCAGCGCCAGGGCGAGGCCGAACACATCGCGGCCCCAGGCGAAATCGCGGCTCATCGGCTGGATGAAAAAGCCGAGGCTCGACCGCGGCCCGAAGCTCAGAAGCGCAATCAGGCATCCGCAGATGATGATCACCAGCGGCGTCCGCCAGGTGCCAAGGCCCGATCCGGAAGATGGGCTGATGTCGCCGGTCGTTACCGCCATGTGTTTCCCCTGATCGATCGGCGCCTGGAACCGCCAGGCGAAACATTACGGTGAGTTAATGCAAATGCATGAAAAGCCCAAGAGGTGCGGTGGAATTATTTTCCGCTGCAAGGCAGCCTTGCAAAATCAGCGAGGGCAATGAGAGCAATTTGCAGCGTCTTTCCTTCCGCCCGTCATTCCGGGGCTCGCGCAGCGAGAACCCGGAATCCATCTGGCAGCAGATGGCGTCGAGAGTTGGATTCCGGGTTCGCACCAAGAGGCGCGCCCCGGAATGACGGGAGCAAATAGCTGCGCTCCCAATGACTGAGAATCGCCGGCGTTCGAGCGAGTACCTTTTACCTTTTCGCGCTCACCTGCTCGGCCGAGCTTTGCGCGGCTTCGGCGAGCTTGGCGGAGATCGCCGCGGTCTCGGCGGCCGTACCCCAGCTCGGTGCGTCGCTGCCGTTGCCCCAGGCGCGCGGCCGGTAGAAGGTGTGCACGCCGGTCTTGTACATCCGCTTCATTTCATTGACCCAGGACGGTCGCACCCAATAGGCGTGGTAGTGCGTCGACTTGTCGACTTCCGGCAGCCAGATTTGACCGTCGAGCATCGCCTTGGCGATCTTGCGCGCGCGCTCCCACATCTCGGGTTCGCGAATGACATCCTTGTTGTTGTCGCAGGCGAAGGTGAACTGGCACGCCAGATGGCGATGCTTGTTCTGGTAGACCACGCCGCACACGGTTTCCGGATATTTGCCGGAGAAGGCGCGGTTCAGCACCACCTGGGCCACCGCCATCTGGCCGCGCACCGCTTCGCCGCGGGCTTCGAAATACACGGCTTCGGCAAGGCACTTCTCCGACTTGGCGCGCGACCTGTCGTCGAACAGCCCGAGACGTTCGGCCGGCGTCTTGGCACGCTGGTTGTCGGAATTGACCTCGCCCTTCGGCGCGACGCTCTCGCCCATCTCGCCGGCCCGCACCGGCCCGTCGGCATCGACCGGCAAAGACGCCATCACCTTCATTTCGGGATCGGGCGCCACCTCCGGCATTACAATGACGGGTTCTTCGCCCGGCTGCCAGCGCTCGATGTTTTCCGGCGAGCCGAGTGACGAACCAAAAAACAAATTCGAG
>CADEDX010000105.1 GCA_902826195.1 uncultured Bradyrhizobium sp.
TCGCTTTTCCTGCAGCGACGAGAGCTCTTCCTTCAGACTTGCCGGGGATGATCGCGAGACGTTGTGTTTAGTGATGTAAACGCCGGCGATCAGGCCTTTCTCGGCCAGAACCGCGACCTCAGGGAATGAAGAGTATCCGACGACGAAATGCCGTCCCAGACCCCTCGCCTGCGTGGCATTGGTTTGCAGGACACTGTGCTTGCGCCACTCGAACACGGCGTGCGCGCCGAGCATCAATGGGGTCGGCAGGCACCACAGCAGGATGAGCGCCCTTCCCGCAACACCTCTTCTCCAATAACCACGGTTGATCAGCATCACCACGGCAATGATGCCCGCCACGGCAAGAACGAAGTTGCCCGGCCCACGAAGCGAGATCAGATACGGATCGTTCTTGTTGGCTGCAGCAAAAATGAAAACGATCCCAGCGAGCCAGACCAGGACGAAGCCTAAGCGCTTGAGGATTTGCATGAGACCGAGTGCCGCTGGTGTGACGAAATCGAGCGAGACCATTGCCCGTATCAAACTTGCCGCGATGTCGCGAGCGCATAAAGCGCGATTGCACGGAAACTGCATAAAACTCCTGAACTCTTGCAGAAGACACTCCAGGCAAATGCACGAAGGGGCCGGATAGTCGGTAATGCAAATCAGCAGCGGACCTCGAGTGCCTATTCCCAAACGACTGGCCAACGACGGTTGGTGGCTCTGCGAGCATCCTTCGAAGAGGCCGGCCCGTCGTTTTTCTCTCCAGACAAGCAATGCAGGCATGACCGAACTCATCACGCCCGATCCGAACGTCGACGCGGCCAAGCACGGCATGCTCGCCGTCAAGCCGGCGATAGCGCTCGGGCTTGCGGCGCTGGCCGACTGGTTGTTTTACGATAGATCGATCGGAATCTCGGCCGTCCTCTTTGCAATCGCTTTGGCCGGCGGCTCCCTGCTCGCCAATTTCGCGACGTTTCGGGCGTTGCTGGCGGGTATTCTCCTGTTGCTGGGGCTGATGCCGGCAGTCGAAGAGTTCGCCCGTATCGCCTTGAACCGCTCGAATGACTGGCTGATCCGCGCCAATATTTTGACCCTTACGGCCACGCTTTACGTCTGCTCTCTGGTCAATTTCGCGGGCATCATTGCCGATTTCAACGTCAGCCACAGCCGCGACGCCAACGGCAAGGGCGTCTGGATCGACATGAGCTATTTGTTTTCGCTCGGCCCTCAGGCGCTGCCGGCCATCGACAGGGCGCTCGCCCTTCGCAGCTTCGATCCCACTCTTGTTTCCCGCCGTGGTTGGCTTGTAGAACAACAGACCAAACAGATGGCTTCCTGGCGTTCCTGGGGCTTTCGGAGCTGGCGCCTTCAGCGCGCCCTGGACGCCCAGCCCAAGAGTATGTCCGCAGGCTAGTCCGACCGCCGCCATTGCGCCAGGAGAGACGTTTGACGCACCGCATTCTAATCGTTGACGACGACCTGCACATCCGTGAGGTCATCCGCGTTACCCTCAAGAAGGCCGGGATGACGGTCTTTGAGGCCCGAGACGGCAAGGAGGCATTGACCCGGTTTGCCGCCGACCGCCCGGACCTGATTATCCTGGATATCGGCATGCCGGAATTCGACGGGCTCGACGTCTGTCGTGAGATCAGGAAATCCTCTGATGTGCCGATCCTGTTCCTCTCGGCGCGCGACGACGAGATCGATCGCGTGCTGGGCCTCGAAATCGGCGGCGACGACTACGTCACAAAGCCCTTCAGCCCACGCGAACTTGTGGCCCGCGTCAACGTCATCCTGCGCCGCATGGCCACACGCGCTCTGAACGGCACGACATCCCAGGCCGCCCTGTCGCAAGGAAAGCTTTCGCTCGATCCCGAGCAGCATATCGCCGAGTTTGCCGGCGCACCGCTTCGGCTTACCGCCATCGAGTTTGGAATCCTGCGGGCCTTTCTGACGCGGCCGACGCTGGTCTTCAGCCGGGAGCAGATCATGAGCGCCGCCTACCAGCTCAATATCCAGGTTTCTGACCGCACCATCGACAGCCACATACGAAATATCCGCGCCAAACTGTCTGTCGCAAATTGCGACAATGTCATCGAAACCATTCACGGCGTTGGCTTCAAGCTCGGCCGCTGCGAGCCGCCGGCATGATACGACGCCCGGGCGAAAAATGGCGGCCATCCGTTGGGCAGGTCATCTTCACAGCGCTGGCCGCTGCGGCCACGCTGCCGCTGGTCGGTCTGTTCTTCTTTCGCCTGTACGATAACCAGCTCATTCACCAGACCCAGGCCGAGTTGATCGCGCAAAGCCGGGTGCTGGCCGCGGTCTATGCGCGGGAAGTGGAAGACCGTCTCGGCGGCGGCATCACTCTCGGCGCCGAACTTCCGCCCGAGGCCCGGCCTGATCGCGACGACCAGCTGACGCCGATCCGGCCCGCGCTCGATCTTGCCGCCGGCGGCGACCTGCTGCGACGGCGTCCGGACGCCCTGCCTGCGAACGCGCCGGCTTCGCCCGCCTATCTCGAGATCGGCGCCAGGCTGATGCCGATCATCATGGAAACGCAAAAGGTCACGCTGGCCGGATTCCGCATTCTCGATTCCCGCGGCGTCGTGATTGCAGGCCGCGACGAAGTCGGCCAGTCCCTCGCCCATATCGAAGAAATAGCCACGGCGCTGAGAGGACAGTATCGGGCGGCCCTGCGAATTCGAAGGCCCCACAAGCCGCCGCCGCCGATCTACTCGATCAGCCGCGGCGTCGGCGTCCACGTATTCTCGGCAATGCCCGTCATCGTCAACAACCGGGTGGCAGGCGTCGTCTACACCTCGCGAACGCCGAGCAACATCTTCGACCATCTTTATCAGGAACGCGGCAAGTTCATCCTGGCGGCGCTGGCCGTGGTTTTCGCGACCATCATCATCGGTCTGGTTTTTTCCCGAACGATCACCCGACCGATGCGCGAGTTGGTCGATCGCGCCACCCGCATCAGCCGGGGCGACCGTGATGCGTTTCGCCCGCTCGCCCACTACGGGACGCGCGAACTTGCTCAATTGTCGCACAGCTTCTTCGATATGGCGGAACAGTTGTCGCGGCGATCCGATTACATCGCGACCTTTTCCGCGCACCTCACGCATGAACTGAAGTCGCCGCTGACATCGATCAAAGGCGCTGCCGAGTTGCTGCTGGATTCGCTGCAGAGCAAATCCGACGCGTTGACCCGGATGGAGCAGAAGAACTTCATCTCGAACATTCTGGGCGACACCGGACGCCTCGAAGTGATGACGCAGCGGCTGCGTGAACTGGCGCGCGCCGAAACTGCCCCGCAGAACGAACGTACCGAGCTGTCGCAAGTGATCGGTGGATTGAAAAGCCGCTTTCCGACACGTGCCATCGATGCAACCGGATGCCTCGATCGCTCGATCGGCATGTCCGGTGAGAAAGCCCTGATCGTGTTATCCCACCTGACCGACAACGCCATTCGCCATAATGCAAAGAGCGTGCGGCTCGAAGCCGTTGCGGCAGAGGCTTCCGTCAGAATGACCGTCAGCAATGACGGCGATCCGATCTCTGAACCGAACCGGGAAAAGATCTTCGACGCCTTCTTCACCACACGACGCGACACCGGCGGCACAGGTATGGGCCTCTCGATCGTCCAGGCCGTGATGACCAGCCACGGCGGATCGATCCGGCTGGTTCCGACCAGTGAAGGCGTGACCTTCGAGCTACAGTTCCCCGCGGCGTGAAGCCCTGCTATCAGACGCGCTCGATGATGATGGCCGGCGCCATGCCGCCGGCGGCGCACATTGTCACTAGTCCGCGCTTGAGATCGCGCCGTTCCAGTTCGTCCAGCACGGTTCCGATCAGGATCGAGCCGGTCGCCCCAATGGGATGGCCGAGCGCGATCGAGCCGCCATTGACGTTGACCTTCTCACGGTCGAGCTTGAGGTCGCGAATGAATTTTTCGGCGACGACTGCAAACGCCTCGTTGATCTCGAACAGGTCGATATCATCGAGCGTGAGACCCGCCTTGGCCAGCACCTTGCGGGCAGCCGGCACCGGCGCGTTCAGCATCAGGGTCGGCGAGTCCCCCATATTCGCCATCGCGACGACGCGAGCGCGCGGCTTCAGACCGTGGGCCTTCGCATAACTCGGCGACGCCAGCAGGATAGCGGCCGCCCCGTCGACGACGCCGGATGAATTGCCGGCATGGTGCACGAAGTTGATGTCGAGGTCGGGATATTTGTCGAGAATGAGTTTTCGATAGGTCGTACCGTTGTCGTCGAGCGCGTAATCCGCGATCGCGGGGAAGGCCGGCTTCAGGCTGGCCAGCCCTTCGAGCGTGGTCTGCGGCCGCGGATACTCCTCGCGGTCGAGCGCGAGGCCGCCGTCCTCCCGGTAGACCGGCACGAGGCTCTTGTTGAAATGTCCGTCCTTGATGGCCGCAGCCGCGCGCCTCTGGCTTTCGAGGCCGAGTTCATCGACATCCTGCCGCGTGATGCCTTCAAGTGTCGCCACCGCATCGGCGCAGACGCCCTGATGCGATTGCGGATGTTTTGCACGCAGGCGAAGATTGCCGTTGTCCATCATGAACGGCCCCTCGCCGCGGCGCCCCTCCATCGACATCATCTCGGTGCCGCCCGCGATCACGAGATCCTCCGAGCCCGCCATGATCGAGTTGGCGGCCATGTTGACGCTGGTGATTCCAGACCCGCAGAACGGGTCCAGCGTCACTGCACTGGCGCGAATGTCGTAGCCGGCATCGAGCGCCGACATCCGCCCGAGATCGCCGCTCTGCTGGCCGCGTTGCGAGCTGGTGCCCCAGACGATGTCGTCGACGTCAGCCGTAATGATGCCGGTGCGTTCCGCCAGCGCGCGCAACACCGTGGCGCCGAGCTGCTGCGGATGGATTCCCGACAGAGCTCCCTTGCCAGCCTTGCCGATGCCCCGGGGCGTCCTGCATGCATCGATAATCAGCGCGTCAACCATGGTGTTTTCCTCGAGGCCTGTTGATGTCAAGTATTTGCAGCCGACCAGGGTGCAAAGTCAAATGGCTACTTTCTCACCGTCCTCGCAACGCCATGATTTTCTCCGCCGCGCGCAGATGCGGCTTGTCGATCATCTTGCCGTCGATCTTCACGACGCCGGAGGTCGGGCTGTCGTTGAACGCCTTGACCACCTTCTCCGACCAGGCGATCTCGTCATCCGTCGGCATGAAGGCGGCGTTGACGACGTCGACATGCTTGGGATGGATCACCGCCTTGGCGAGGAAGCCATCCTGCCGCGCGGCGATCGCTTCTTCCCGCAGGGCGTCGAGATCGTTGATGTCGGTGGCGATGGTGTCGATCGCGACCACGCCGGCCGCCGCCGCGCTGATCAGGCAGAGGTCGCGCGCCAGCAGGAACGGGCCGTGGTAACGGCCTGCGGTCCGGTTTCGCGACGCGCCCAGCGAAGCGGCTAGGTCCTCGGCGCCCCACATCATGCCCCACAGCCGCGGGCTCATGTTTTCAAAATCGAGCAGCTTGAGGACGGCCCTAGCCGTCTCCGTCGCCACCGTCACGATGCGGGTCGCGCCGGGTTCGATTCCGGCGGCCGCCTCGAACGCATCGAGGTACAGCGAAAGCTTGTTCACATCGGCGGCGCCGGCACATTTCGGCAGTACGATTCCATCAGGCCGGCCCGGCATGACGGCTGCGAGGTCACCGAGCGTCATATCCGTGTCGAGCGCGTTGACGCGGACATAGTACTTCTGGCTCGGGGTCCGTGCGCCGAGCATGTCGCGAACCGTGCGCCGCGCGCCGACCTTTTCGTCCGGCGCGATTGAATCCTCAAGGTCAATGATCAGCGCATCGGCCGCGGTCTTCTTGGCGTTCTCGAACTTGCGCTGGCTGTCGCCGGGAACGAACAGGAACGATCTCATCGCCTCACACCTTCGGCTTGCAGTGCATCAGACCGGTGCGGAGGCAGCTCGCCACCACCTCTCCGCGCTGGTTGGTCATGGTGTGCTCGAACTCGACAATGCCCTGGGTCGGCCGCGACTTGCTGGGGCGCTTCGCGATGATCTTGGTGTGCGCCTTCAGCGTATCGCCGTGAAATACCGGCTTCGGGAACTTGACGTCGGTCATGCCGAGATTGCCGATCGTCGTGCCGAGCGTGGTATCGTAGACGCTCATGCCGATCATGATGCCGAGCGTGTAGAGACTGTTGAACAGCCGCTGTCCGAACTCCGTATTTTCGGAGAAATGCGCATCGATATGCAGCGGCTGTGGGTTCATGGTCAGCAGGCTGAACATCGTATTGTCCATCTCGGTGACGGTCCTGGAAAATTCATGATGGAATTCCCGGCCAACCTCGAACTCTTCGAAATACAATCCCGCCATCTATCGTCCCCTATAGTTGGGCGTCCGCTTCTCGACGAACGCATTCAAGCCTTCCTGACAATCTTCCGTCGTCGCGACCAGCGCAAAACTCTCGGCCGCGTTTTCGACCGACCGGCGGAAATCGGCATCGATGGCCCGCGCGAAAGCATCGCGCCCGATCTTCATGACGATGGGCGACTTGGCGGCAAGCTTCCGCGCGATCTCCCGCGCCCGTTCGAGCGCCGTTCCCTTCGGCACGACTTCGCTGAGCAGGCCCATGCGAAAGGCGGTCGCGGCATCGAAAGGCTCGCCCAGGAACAGCGGCCCGAACGCCTGGTGCTTGCCGACCAGCCTCGGCAGTTGCACGAAGTGAATGGCCGGGATCAGGCCGACGTCGATTTCGGGATAGCCAAAGGTGCAGGCATCACCGGCGATGATCATGTCGCAGGAGATCGCGATCGTCATGCCACCGGCCCGCACCGCGCCGTCGACCGCGGCCATGGTCGGCTTGCCCATGCGGTATTGGGTATCGTTGAGCGCGAAATACAGCCGCTCCAGAAATTTCTTGGTCTCGATCCCGGGCTTGCCTCTGACGATGTCGAGGTCGAGCCCGGCGCAAAACACCTTGTGCGCGCTGCCGATGATGACGGCCCGCACCGCTTCGTCATCTCTCGCCTTCCCCAGTGTCGCCAGCAGCGCATCGATCAGGTCCATGCTGAGCGCATTGACCGGCGGGCGATCCAGCATGATCTCGGCAATGCTGTCCGAGACGGAATAACGGACGAGATCGGTACTCATGCTACACCTTCCTTGATCTCTCTCTTGGCCTGACGTACCGCACCGGCCTTGACCAGATCGTCGATGGCGCCACGCTCGAAACCCGCTTGCAGCAGCACTTCGTAACTGTCCTGGCCGATGTCGGGCGCCGGGCACAAATTATCTTCCGAGAAGCTCGCGATCCCGGGCGTCCTCGGTGAGTATACAGAGCCGACGCCCGGGGTCTCCTGGCACACCGCTGCCCGTGTCGCCTCGACATGGGCGTTACGCAGCCATTCGCCGGCATTGAGAATTCGTTCAGCGATGAGATCGGCGGCATGCAGGCGGGTCAGCCAGGTATCCGTCGGCTGCGTCAGGAACACCTCGCGCAACTGCGGGATCAGCGCGTCCACCGCATCCGCCCGTCGTGCAAAATCCGCAAAACGCGGGTCGGTCGCAAGATCGTCACGGCCGATCGCCGCGCACAGCCGCTTGTATTGCGGCTCATTCACCAGCGTGACCATCATCCAGCCGTCAGTGGTCTGGTATGACCCCGCCGGCACATTGAGAGCGCGCGGCGCACCGCCCTCCAGGATGTGCTCGGCTACCTTGTGGCCAAGCAAAGCCGATGTCGACTGACAAAGATTGACGTCGATCCACCGCCCGGTGCCGACGGTCGCCCGCGCGAACAGCGTCGTCGCAATGGCCTGGAAAGCGTAGACCCCGGTGACGACATCGGAGATCGTGGTGCCGGCCCGGTGCGGCGTGCCGTCGTTGCCGACATTGATCGATACAAATCCCGAAAACGCCTGCGCCACGGAATCCGAGCCCGGACGCTTCGAATAGGGACCGCTTTGTCCGAACGCACTGACCGAGAGATAGATCAGACCGGGATTGTCGCGCGACAATTCCTCATAGCCTATGCCGAGCCGCGCGGCGACGCCGGGCCGAAAACCCTCGATCAGGACATCGCAATCCCTGGCAAGCCGCCGTGCTATTGCAATTCCGTCCTTGTGCTTCATGTCGAGGCAGAGGCTCCGCTTGCCGCGGTTATAGACCGCCGACAGCGTCGTATGGCTGCCATAGGTCGTGCCGAGAAAGCGCGACCAGTCCCCCTCGGGCGGCTCGACCTTGATGACGTCGGCCCCGTACACGCCCAGCAGCATCGCAGCATAGGGCGAGGCGATGCCTTGCCCGAAATCCAGCACGCGCAGGCCGCGATACGGCGCCTCATGCGTCGGCGATAGCTTGGGTGCGATAGCCATGTCCTCTCCCGGATCGGGCCGAAAGCTACAGCGCGAGGCGGCGCTGACGAATGTTTTCGCTGGCTTTCAGCTCTTCGATCCCGGATGTGTAGACGATCTGGCTCTTGTCGATAACCGTCGCGTGGCTCGCAAGGCCAAGGCAAAAATGCATGCTCTGCTCGGCCAGCATCGCAGCGGTGCTATTGGCGCCCGTAGCAGGGCACGATAGCCTCGATCGCAGCCTCGCTGCGGCGGAACGTGGTCAGGATGATTACAGGGATGGGGAATGGAAATGCAAACCGGAAGCTCGTCGCGCGGGCTACTCACCCCAGACAAGGGCAACGGCCATGACCGCTGAAGGTATCGTTCTCGTCACCGGCGGCAGCCGTGGCATTGGCGCTGCCACCGCGACGCTCCTCGCCGGACAGGGCCAGCGCGTCGTGATAGCGGACATCGCACCGGAGCCGTTGACCGGCACGCGAGCCATCCTGTGGGCTGCCCCGCTCGATGTCGCCAGCGAGAGCGCCGTCGTCAACGGCGTCGCCGACATCGAGGCCGCGCACGGTCCGATCACCGGTCTGGTCAATGCCGCCGGCGTCTTCGGCAAGATGCATCCCATCGAGCGCGTGCGGATGGATCAGTGGGATCGCGAGGTCAACATTGACCTGCGGGGCACGTTC
This sequence comes from uncultured Bradyrhizobium sp., assembly GCA_902826195.1. GTDB lineage: Bacteria > Pseudomonadota > Alphaproteobacteria > Rhizobiales > Xanthobacteraceae > Bradyrhizobium. The sequence continues at coordinate 9,016 of CADEDX010000105.1, forward strand.
CTGGTCGCGCGCAGCGTTGGCGTAAAAATGGCGGAGCGCAGGCGCGGCGCAATCGTCAACGTCGCATCCGTCGCCGGCATGACGTCGGGGCCGATCCATGCCTATACCGCGGCGAAAGCCGGCGTCATCCAGATCACGCAAACGCTTGCCGCCGAATGGGGCCGCACCGGCGTGCGCGTCAATGCGGTCTCGCCCGGCTTCACGCGCACCGCGATGCTGGAGGCCGGCATCGCTTCTGGCGCGCTGAACAGGAAGTTGCTCGAAAGCCCGACCGCCATGAACCGGCTGGTCGAGCCGATCGAGGTCGCGCAGGCGATCGCGTGGCTGCTGTCGCCGATGAGCAGCGGCGTGACCGGGATCAACCTCCCGGTAGACGCCGGATATATTGCGGGCACCACCTGGGCCGCCTATGGCGGCCTGCGCGAAGCGCCGGGCGCGCAGTGAGGTTATAGGTATGAACATCGAAGTACCGCGCGAAAGGCTCGATCTGCCGTCCGCGATTGCCGAGGGCGATATCCGCGTGTTGCTGATGGTGCTGGTCCACATGACCGGCGACGAACGCTGGCTGGAATCGCCCTACAGGCCGAAGCGCGACGTTCGCCTGATTCCGGATCCGCAAGCCGGCTTACCGCCGGAAATCCAGGCCGAAATCCGCGCCGCCGTCCTGAAGCTGTTTGCCAATGGGGAACCGAAGCCGGTCATTACCGATCCCGGCGATGAGCTGATGCTGAAGATGATGCGTGCGACGCTCGGCGAAAACGTCGCGCCGGAATACGCGCCGCTGATGCGCGAAGAGATGGGATTCGTGCCGCGCGAGGCCCGCTGGAGCAGGCGGCCCTTGGACGAGAAGCTCACGCAACAGCACGTGCTGATCGTCGGCGCCGGCGTTTGCGCCATCGCGCTGGGTGTTGCCCTCGGCCGCCTCGGCATCCCATACACCATCGTCGAGAAGAATGCCGAGCTTGGCGGCACCTGGTATGTCAACCGCTACCCCGGATGCGGCGTTGATACGCCGAACCATTCCTATTCCTTCTCGTTCGGCGCGCGGAATCCATGGACGCGCTATTTCGCCCAGCGTCAGGAACTGCTGGACTACCTCAAGAAAGTCGCACTCGAATACGACATCCGAGCGCATCTGCGCCTCAACACCGAACTGACAGCGTCGCGCTGGGATGAAGGCAAGCGGCGCTGGATATCGACCTTGAAGACCACCGATGGCGAGGAGACCTTTGAGTCGACCACGCTGGTCAGCGCCATTGGCCAACTCAACGACCCTTCTCCCGCTCACTTCAAGGGCGAGGAGGATTTCAAAGGCCTGACACTGCACTCGGCGCTGTGGTCAGACGACATCAATCTCGACGGCAAGCACGTCGCCGTCATCGGCACTGGCGCAACCGCAATGCAACTGGTGCCCTCGATCGCTGACCGCGTCGCGTCGGTCACTGTCTATCAGCGCACCGCGCAATGGGCGCGCCCGGTTGCGGGCTATTCCGATCCGATCACCGAAGGTGCGCGATGGCTGCTCGCTCACCTGCCATTTTATGTGGAGTGGTACCGCTTCAATATGTTCTGGCGCTACGGCGACGGGCTGCTGCCGTTCCTGCGCAAGGATCCGGCATGGCCGTATCCCGATCGGGCCGTCAACAAGGGCAACGACCGGCATCGCGAGGAGCTGACAGACTTCATCCTGTCCGAGTTGAAGGATCGCCCCGACCTGATCGCGAAATGCGTGCCGACCTATCCGCCTTACGGCAAACGCATCCTGCTGGACAACAACTGGTTCAGGACGTTGACCAAGCCGAATGTCGAACTGGTCACCGACAGTATCGATCATTTCGCAAAAGACGGCATCGTTGCTTCGGACGGAAAATTGCGGCCGGCCGACATCATCGTGATCTCCACCGGATTCAAGGTCACCGAGATGGCGGCACGCCTCAACATCAGTGGACGTGACGGCAAGGATCTCAGGGCAGCATGGGCCAATGACAACCCGACGGCCTACCTCGGCCTCACCGTGCCCAACTTTCCAAACTTCTTCGTCATGCTCGGTCCCAATTCAGGTCCAGCGCATGGCGGCAGCGTCATCTTCCAGTCCGAATGCCAGAGCCGTTACATCTCCGCCTGCCTCGTCGAGATGATGGAGCGTGATATCGCCGCCATCGACGTTCGCCCCGAGGCGCATGATGAATACATTCGCAAAGTCGACGCCGAGCATGAGCAGCTGATCTGGACCCATCCCGGCATGACAACCTACTACCGTAACGGCCAGGGCCGCGTGTTCTCGGCGATGCCGTGGCGATTCGTGGATTACTGGGCGATGACCCACGATCCTGATCTAGGCGATTTCCGACAGACCATGGCCTGATGTTTGTTCCCGGGAACCGTCGTATTACTACTGGCTTTGTGATGCTTGACACCGAGCTGTATCTGCCGCAGCATTTAAAGGCTGCACCTGATGTAGTCACGGAGCTTCGGCCCCCTGCTCCGCAGGCATTGACGCCCCCGGTCATACGATCAAGGCGGCACGCAGCGGGTGCGGACGGAAGTCCGTCGGCCAACCTCTTGAGGAGGAGCATGACGCCACCGGGTCAGACTGGTGACCTTGCTCATCGCAGGGTCTGGGTACGGTCGAGGTCATAAGCAGCTGCTAACCTCGTCGCGCCTGCAAAAATTCGAACATACCGCGGGACTGGAGCGCAAATGCCACGCGCCGCCGGATCCTGAGACCATACTGGTTTTTACCAGACCCCCTTCGCCTATAACGAAGATGTAGGGCCCCGCGATGCTCTCATGCACCGGGGCCCATTCGTTTTTGAGTACCAAAACACCGCGTGTGGTTCCATGCTGTGTCCGGATCGGGAATACTGATCCGAACGAGCAGGACGTGTCATGGATAGACCGCGCGTATGAATCTACACCGACTACAAGAGCCCCTATGCGTTCGTCGCCAACAGGCGGCTGTTCGATCTTGAGGACACGCTTGGCGTCGAGCTCGAATGGCTGCCGTACACGCTGCGCATTCCAGAATTCATGGGCACGGTGGAAGAGCGCACACCGCATTTCTGGCGCAAGGTGCGCTACCTCTATATGGATGCGCGCCGCCACGCCAACGCGCTGGGCCTCGTCATGAAGGGGCCGCGCCGAATTTACGACGCGTTCTATTCCAGCGCCGGCCCTATCACGACACGGTATTCCACCGCTTCTGGGGTCATGACCTGGAAATCGACGAGCTGTCGGCCATTTCGGGTGTGGTCGCGTCGATCGGCGGCTCAGCCGAAGAATTCGAAGCTTACGTCCGCGGCCCGGCCCGGGCCGAACACGACCACATCATCGACGAGGCGGAAGCGCTCGGCGTGTTCGGCGTGCCGACCATGGTCTTCAACGGCGAATTGTTCTGGGGCGGTGATCGCATCGAGATGCTGATCGAACGCATCAGGAATCCTGCGTCGATCGCAACGGCACTCGGCAGCCGTCACAAGGCGTAACGTCGTAGGGACCAGCCCGTCGATTCGTTTCCGACCGTTCAATGATGGAGCTGCTTTGCAGCACGCATGCCGGGCAGCAAACGACCGGCCCTTGACCGGTATCAAAGTCCGAAACGCAGGTCTTGCGCATACTGCGCAATAACTCAGGCATCAAGCGATAGCATCCGTTCTGCCGCCGCACGGGTGGATTTCCATCCCCTGCCTGAACCGGACGACACATGACGAAGCGAATTGCAATCATCCAGGGCCATCCGGATGCGGCCGGCCATCACCTGTTGAACGCGATGGCTGACGCTTACGCCGAAGCTGCGACCTCAGCGGGCCATCAGGTACGACGCATCGAGGTAGCGAAGCTGGATTTCACCTTCCTGCGCACACAGTCCGATTTCGAGACCGGCGAGTTGCCGCCGAGCCTGGTGCAGCCCCGCGATGACATGAGATGGGCCGAGCACTGGGTGTTTCTGTTTCCGCTCTGGCACGGAACCATGCCGGCGCTGTTCAAAGGCTTCCTCGAACACATTTTCCGACCGGGTTTCACCATGGAATACCGGAAGAAGGGATTTCCGAAGCGCCTGCTGGCCGGTCGTTCGGCTCGCGTCGTGGTGACCATGGGGATGCCGGTGATGCTCTATCGCTGGTACTTCGGCGCCTTCGGGGTGCGCAGCTTCGAGCGCAGCATGCTGAGCTTCGCCGGGATCAAACCGGTCCGTGAAAGCCTATACGGCCTCACCTTTGCCGACGACAAGAAACGCGCGCGCTGGATCGAAGACATGCGTCGGCACGGCAGCCGGGGCGATTGACGCAGGCCCGCGGCAATCGCCGAAACTGCTCAGACGAACGTAAGCAGCCGCTTTGCCGTCTCCACCGTGATCATTTCGCTTTCCGCCTCCGAATAGCCTCGCCGGCGCATCGTCGAGGTCGGCGGCGCATTCGAATTTCAGCCGCCAGACCTGCAATAACGCCTGCGGTGCCTGCCTTGCAGCCCAACGAAGTTTACAGCTATCCTGCCAGCCAATGAACCGGCGCCGTCCCGGTCAATAATCCAGCCGTGGAGAAACGCCATGAATCCGCCCGTCAGTGCGCCGGCCGTCAGAGTCGTAAAGTCAGTCCGCGAACAGGTCAGCGCGGAGGAATGGCAGGCGCGGGTCGATCTCGCGGCCTGCTATCGTCTCACGGCGATGTACGGGATGACCGAGATGGTCGCCAACCACATCTCCTGCCGGGTGCCGGGGACAACCGACCAGTTCCTGATCAATCCCTACGGCATGCTCTACGAGGAGATTGACGCTTCCAGCCTGATCAAAATCGACGTCGACGGAAACACGCTCTTCAACGCGTCGGACTATGACGTCAACGTCGCCGGATTCGTCATTCACAGCGCGATCCACATGGCCAAGCACGACATGGACTGCGTCGCGCATACCCACACGCCGGCCGGCATGGCCGTCTCGGCAATGGAATGCGGGCTGCTGCCGCTGGCGCAGACCTCGATGCGCTTTCTCCATATCGCCTATCACGATTTCGAAGGCATCGCCGACAATGTCGACGAGCGCGAGCGGCTGGTGAAGGACCTCGGCGACCATGAAGCCATGATCCTTCGCAACCATGGCCTTCTCGTCGTCGGTCGTACGGTGCCGGCGGCGTTCAACGTGCTGTTCCGGCTCGAGCGTGCCTGCCAGGTGCAGGTCATGGCGCTGTCCAGCAACACCAAGCTGATCTACCCACCGCAAGACATCCTCGAGGATACTTATCAACGGATGCAGCCGAAGCCGGGCCGCAGCGCCCGCAACGGCGACCTCGCGTGGCCGGCGCTGCTCCGCAAGCTCGATCGCGCCGATCCGACTTACCGGAACTGACGGGTCAGTCGCTTCGTGGAGCGCGTCGCCTCCGCCCGATCTTTGGGCTCAGCTTGCCTGTAATTTGTTCGCACATGTTGCCGCCAGATCGCCGATGCTGAGGCCGGGCGGTGTAACGGGTGCGTCCGATGAAGACATTCATTCGCGTGGTTGAACTATGGGTGCCTGATCGAACCCGCACGCGTCTGGAGTTCGGCGGCTGCCTTTGCAGTGAAGAGTATTCGGAGTTCAAGGCCGTCAGCGAGAACGCCCTGTTCGCCTACGGCGAAGGCCTGCCCGGCAAGGCCTGGGCCTCGGGCCACCCCGTCATCCTCACCGAATTTGCAAACTCCTACTTCAAGCGAACCGACGAGGCGATCGAAGCCGGCCTCACCTGCGGTGTGGCGCTGCCGGTCTTCGCCGGCGAATTCCTGATGGCCGTGATGGTGCTGTTCTGCGGCGACGACGAAAAGCATGTCGGCGCCATCGAGCTCTGGCACAACGACGCGGAGATATCCCACGAGATGGGCCTGGTCGACGGCTACTACGGCACCGCCGACATGTTCGAATTCAACTCGCGGCACACCAAATTCCCGCGCGGGTTTGGCCTTCCGGGCCGGACCTGGAAGGCCGGCGCGCCCCTGATCATCAAGGACCTGCACAACGCCAAGAGTTTTCTGCGATGGGAGGAAGCATCCGAGATCGGAATCAATTGCGGCGTCGGCATTCCCTACAGCCCTTCACCGGATCAGACCTGGGTTGTGACCTTTCTGTCCGCCCAGGCGACACCGATCGCCAGGCGTTTTGAAATCTGGGTACCAAACCCGTCCCGCACCGAACTGGTGTTCCAGTCCGGCGACTGCAGCAAGAATGCCGAGCTGGAATCGCTCTATGGTTCAAAGACGATCCGCAAAGGTGAAGGCAGCATCGGCGGTGCGTGGGCCACAGGCATGCCCGCGATCAACGAGCATCTGAAGGTCGATCCATCGATCGCGGCACAGGCGGCGCGCGCAGCCGGGATGAACCAGATCGTGGTGCTGCCAGTGATCGACAACGCCATGCTCAAGGCCGTTCTCGCCTGGTATCTCTAAAAGGACTGCCCCCGCCGGTGGCTTAGAGCCTCGTTCCGATTGAATCGGAACGAGGCTCTAGATTCTTGTTTTGACGCGTTTTCTTGACGCGAACCGGTTCCCACTTCGCTGGAAAACGCTCTAGAGCATCCGGCACTTAACTTGATGCATATCCGTCGTGACAGAAATAGTTTT
>CADEDX010000106.1:0-8782 GCA_902826195.1 uncultured Bradyrhizobium sp.
CAGATGCTGCGCGACGTGGCGTGGGGCACGCTCGATATTCTGGTGGTCGACATGCCGCCCGGCACCGGCGATGCGCAACTGACGCTGGCGCAGAATGTGCCGCTGAAGGGCGCGGTGATCATCTCGACCCCGCAGGACCTCTCGCTGATCGACGCGCGGCGGGGATTGGCGATGTTCAAGAAGGTCAACGTGCCGGTGCTCGGTATCGTCGAGAACATGAGCTACTTCCAGTGCCCGGAATGCGGCACGCGCTCGGACATTTTCGGCCATGGCGGGGCGCGGCAGGAGGCGGAGCGGCTGGGTGTCCCGTTCCTGGGCGAGATCCCGCTGCACATGTCGATCCGGACCACCTCCGACGACGGCAATCCGGTGGTAGCCAGCGACCCCAATGGACCGCATGCCGCGATCTACCGGGCCATCGGAACCAAGGTCCGCGACCAGCTCCAGGGCGCCATTGCCGCAGCCTGAGGGGGTTATCCGCGCCCTCTAAGACTTTGGTTTAATCGTTCCAGTCATGCCTTTGTCGCGTTTTCGGCGGCCGACTTCCGTGTTAAAGCCGCCCCGCCAGAGCCCCCCGGATGACATGGATTCGGCCACTGGAGGAGTGCTCGAGGAATTGGGAAACGCCCGTCTGAAGGAGACTTGAATGAAGCGTCGTGATTTTTTGAAGGTTTCAGCGGCCGGTGCTGCTGCGACAGCCGTTGCCTCGCCGGCGATCGCGCAATCGTCGCCGGAGGTCAAATGGCGCTTGACGTCGAGCTTCCCGAAATCGCTCGATACCATCTATGGCGGCGCCGAGCAGGTGTCGAAGTACGTCGCCGAAATGACCGACAACAAGTTCCAGATCCAGGTGTTCGCGGCCGGCGAACTCGCGCCGGGTCTGCAGGCGCTCGATTCGACGTCCAACGGCACGGTCGAGATGTGCCACACGGTGTCCTATTACTACGTTGGCAAGGATCCGACGTTCGCGATCTTCGCCTCGGTCCCGTTCGGCCTCAACGCCCGCCAGAATAACTCCTGGTGGTACCAGGGCGGTGGCGAGCAACTCGGCAATGAGTTCTTCAAGAAGTTCGGCGTGATCGGTTTTCCGACCGGCAACACCGGCACCCAGATGGGCGGCTGGTTCCGCAAGGAGATCAAGACGGTTGGGGACCTGTCGGGTCTCAAGATGCGCATCGGCGGCATCGCCGGTCAGGTGCTGCAGAAAGTCGGCGTTGTGCCCCAGCAACTCGCCGGCGGCGACATCTATCCGGCGCTCGAAAAGGGCACCATCGATGCGGCCGAGTGGGTCGGTCCCTACGATGACGAGAAGCTCGGCTTCGCCAAGGTCGCGAAGTACTACTACTATCCGGGTTTCTGGGAGGGCGGCCCGACGGTCCACTCCTTCGTCAATCTTGAGAAGTGGAATTCGCTGCCGAAAAACTACCAGGCGATCCTCTCCAATGCCTGCGCCAACGCCAATAGCTGGATGAATGCGCGTTACGACATGCAGAATCCAACGGCGCTGAAGCGTTTGGTCGCCGGCGGCACGCAATTGCGTCCGTTCACCAACGAAGTGCTTGAAGCCTGCCTGAAGGCAACCAACGAATTGTGGGCCGAAATTTCGGGCAAGAACGCCGACTTCAAGAAGTCGATTGACGCGATGCAGGCCTATCGCTCCGACCAGTATCTGTGGTGGCAGGTCGCCGAATACACCTATGACAGCTTTATGATCCGCTCGCGCACGCGCGGCTGATCAGTTTCGAGTTGCAGAAGCGAGCCCGGCCTTCGCGAGAAGGCCGGGCTCTTTTTGTTTGCCGCGTGCTTTGGTTTTTTGTTTTGCCGCGTGCCTTGGAATGGCTGGGACGTGCGTTGCTATTGCTTCGGTTGTCCGAAATCCAGCGGCGGCATCTCGATCTGCGGCACCTCGATATTGATCGAGTTCGGATCGACCGTCGATGCCGCGCCCTTGTAGTGCATAACCATCTGCGGGAACGCGATTACCAACAGTACCATGATGACCTGGATCACGACGAAGGGCACGGCGCCCCAATAGATCTGGCCGGTGGTGACCGGATCCATCCGTTTGCCGGTGACGCGATCGAGGTAGGATTCTTTCGGCGCGACGGAGCGCAAATAGAACAACGCGAACCCGAACGGCGGATGCATGAACGACGTCTGCATGTTGACGCCGAGGATCACACCAAACCAGATCAGGTCGATGCCGAGCTTTTCCGCCACCGGTCCCAGCAGCGGAATGATGATGAAGGCGAGTTCGAAGAAGTCGAGGAAGAAGGCAAGAACGAAGACGAGCGCGTTGACGAAAACAAGGAAGCCGATCTGGCCGCCGGGCAGGGACGTCAGTAGATGCTCGACCCATACGTGGCCGTTCACGCCGTAGAAAGTCAGCGAGAACACCCGCGCACCGATCAGGATGAATACGACGAAGGCGGAAAGCTTCGCGGTCGACTCCGTGGCTTGCCGGATCAGGTCCCAGCTCAGCCGCCGTTTGGCGGCGCCGAGAATGATCGCGCCGGCCGCACCCATCGCGCCGCCCTCGGTGGGGGTCGCGATGCCGATGAAGATCGTGCCGAGCACGAGGAAGATCAGGAACAGCGGCGGCACCATGACGAATGTCGTTTGCTGCGCCATCGCCGACAGGAAACGAAATCCCGTAAACTTGTCGATTACCCAGTTCAGCACGGCCACGAAGAATGCGAACAGGATGCCGTAGAACATGCTGAGCACGACGTAGTCGGCGCCGTGGGTTTCTGAACCGCGCATCATGAACCAGCCGAAAACCACGCTGGCCAGCGTGAGCGCGCCGAGCGAAAGCAGACCGCGGCTGCCGTCCTGTTCCCGGAAACCAATAGCCTCCGCCGGCAGCCCCGGAGCCGCCTTCGGGAAGATCAATGTCACGAGGAAAGCATATCCGGCGTACAGGCCCGCAAGCACCATGCCGGGGATGAACGCGCCTTCGTACATGTCGCCGACCGATTTGCCGAGCTGGTCGGCCATCACGATCAGCACCAGCGAGGGCGGAATGATTTGCGCCAGCGTGCCCGACGCCGCGATGATGCCGGTCGCCATCCTGCGGTCGTAGCCATAGCGCAACATGATCGGCAGCGAGATCAGACCCATCGAGATCACGGAAGCGGCAACGACGCCGGTCGTCGCCGCGAGCAGGGCGCCGACGAAAACGACGGCATAGGCGAGGCCGCCGCGGATGGTGCCGAACAGCTGCCCGATGGTGTCGAGCAAGTCCTCCGCCATGCCGGACCGCTCCAGAATCAGTCCCATGAACGTAAAGAACGGGATCGCGAGCAGCGTGTCGTTGTTCATCACGCCGTAAACACGCTCGGGGAGCGCTTGCAAAAAGTCCGGGCGGAACTCGCCAAGCTGGATGCCCACGATGGCGTAAAGCAGGCCGACCGCACCAAGTGAGAATGCCGCCGGATAGCCCAGCAGCAGCATGATCACCAGTGAGGCGAACATGATTGGCGCCATGTTGGCGATAAGAAAAGCTGTCATCTCTTGTCCCCCGACGCGTACGCGATCAGCGTTTTTCGATCGCCTCGACGAGGTGTTCGACCTCGGCTTCGAGGGCGTGTACCTGTGATGCGTGCGGATCCGGAATAAGGCCGCGCATCACGGCGATGCGCTTGATCAGTTCGGAAATACCCTGAACCAGCAGGAACGCGAACCCGATGATGACCAGCGATTTGGCCGGCCATTGCGGAAGCCCGCCCGCGTTGCCTGATTGCTCGTTGACTTCGTACGAGCGCATGAAGAACGGGCCGCCGGTCACGATCATGACAATGCAGAGCGGCATCAGAAAGAACGCGTGTCCAACGACGTCGATAACGTTACGCGCGGTTTTTGGCAGCGCATTGCTGACGATATCGATTCGGATGTGTTCGTTGTCCAGCAGTGTCCACGGCGAGCACATCAAGAACACGATGCTGAACAGCACCCATTGCAGCTCCAGCCATGAATTGGATGAAATGTCGAACGTCTTGCGCAAAATGGCGTTGACGGCGGAGATCACGACGGCCAGGAGAATCAGCCACGCCAGACGCTTGCCTGTCCATCTTGTGAACGCGTCGATTCCACGGCTCAGTTTCAAGAGCGCTTGCAACGGTAACCCTCCCCAATTCGCATCTGCAGTCTTGGCGGCACCCAAAAGGCGCAGCGGCCTGTCCAGCCCGGCTAGCATGAAGCCCCCGCACCAAACCAGCGGGCGCGGGCCTCGTCAATTGGAAGTTTGTTGATATTGAAAGGGAATTAGCCCTTTGGATCGGCGATCCGCGTCTGCCGTCAGTCCCGGTCGGCGTTCGTTACTGCTTCGGAGGGCCGAAATCCAGCGATGGGAGTTCGATCTCCGGTACCACGATCTTGACCTTGCTGAGATCGACGTCGACCGGCTTGTCGAGCAGCGCCGTCACCGTGATGGGGAAGGCGATCACGATCGCCACCATAATCGCCTGCAAGCCGATCCAGGGCAGCGCCCCCCAATAGATATCGGAACTCTTCACTTCCTTTGGGGCTACGCCGCGCAGATAGAATAGCGCGAAGCCGAACGGCGGATGCAGGAACGACGTCTGCATGTTGACGCAGAGCATGACGCCGAACCAGATCAGCGCGGCATCCGGCCCCACCACGGGCGCCAGCACCTTCTGCGCGATCGGCGCCACCATCGGCAGGATGATGAAGGCGATCTCGAAGAAGTCGAGGAAGAACGCCAGGAAGAAGATGAAGAGGTTGATGAAGATCAGAAAACCCCAGACGCCGCCCGGCAGCGAGGTCAGATGGTGCTCCAGCCAGACGCCGCCGGAGACGCCGAGGAACACCACCGAGAAGCAGGTCGATCCGATCAGGATGAACACCACCATGGTGGAGAGCCGCATCGTCGACTCGTAGCCCTGCTTGATCAGGTCGCGCAGGTCCGGGATGCGGACAGCTTCGAGGCAGATCCAGACCACGGCGATATAGAGCACTGCGAAGGTCAGTTTCAGAAGCTTGCCTTCGCCGACCAGCATCCCGATGATCACGGCGACGCCGGTGGCGGCGATGCCGAGGAGCAGCATCTTGTGCCCCTTGTCGCTGAGGTCCTTGTGGTGGATGGCGGCAAGCACGATGGCGCCGATGGCGCCCATCGCGCCGGCTTCGGTCGGTGTCGCAAGGCCGAGCATCATGGTGCCGAGTACCACGAAGATCAGCACGGCCGACGGGATGATGCCCATCAGGCACTTGCGCCAGAGCGGCCAGCCCCGCAGCGTTAGTTCGTCCCTTGGCACGGCCGGGACGTGATGGGGCAGGAAGATACTCAGGAAGAACGTGTAGCCCGCGAACAAGGCAATCTGCAGGATCGAGGGGCCCCAGGCGCCGAGATACATGTCGCCGACCGATTTGCCAAGCTGGTCGGCCATCACGATCAGCACCAGCGACGGCGGCACCAGTTGCGTGATGGTGCCGGAGGCGGCGAGCACGCCGGTGATGTAGCGCACGTTATAATTATAGCGCAGCATCACGGGCATCGAGATCAGCGCCATCGCGATGACCTGCGCCGCCACCGTGCCGGTGATCGCGCCAAGGATGAAGCCGACGATGATGACGGAATAGCCGAGGCCGCCGCGGACCGGGCCGAACAACTGGCCCATCGAATCCAGCATGTCTTCGGCGAGGCCGCAGCGCTCGAGAATGGCGCCCATGAAAGTGAAGAACGGGATCGCCAGCAGCAATTCGTTGGAAAGCACGCTGCCGAAGATGCGGCCGGGGATGGCCTGCAGGAAGTTCATGTCGAAGAAGCCGAGATGGATCGACAGGAACCCGAAGGACAGGCCGAGCGCGGCCAGCGTGAACGCCACCGGGAAGCCGATCAGCATGGCTAGGATCAGGCCGCCGAACATCAGCGGCGGCATCATCTCCAGCGTGATCATTGGGTCGGCCTCTCGTACTTCGCATCGATCACGACATACCCCTTCAGTGCAGCGATGCGCTTGATCACTTCGGAGACGCCTTGCAGCGCCAGGAAAACGAAGCCGACGGGAACGACGAGCTTGATCGGCCAGCGCAGCAGACCGCCGGCATTGCTCGACGTTTCACCGACGACATAGGCCTGCATGAAGAACGGCCACGACAGGTAGCTCAGCAGCAGGCAGGACGGGATGAGGAAAAACAGCGTGCCGATCAGGTCGAGCTTGAGCTGGCCACGCTCGGACAGCATCAGATACAGGATTTCGACCCGAACATGCTCGTTCTTCTTGAAAGTGTAGGAGGCGCCGAACATCACGAACACGGCGAACATGTACCATTGCAGTTCGAGCCAGGCGTTGGACGAGTAGCCGAACGCGTAACGGATCATCGCGTTGCCGGCGCTCACCATGCAGGCTGCGAGCACGAGCCAGTTGCAGACGCCGCCTAATTTCTCATTGATCCAATCGATAAAGTTACTAAGTGCCAGCAATGGGCGCATTACGCTCTCCTCGGCCGCATCATCGACGCGCCGGATTTTTCGTAGACATTGCGTCGCTTTCCCCGCCACCCACGCAGAGCCGTCGCCGCGCTGGCGGGCGCGCCGGTTCGTTTCGGCGGAACAGACGCACGAATCCACGGCTCATTCGCTGGAGCGATTGCAACGATAGTCCTCCCCCATCTCGTGCTACCGCCGTCTAACTGCACTTTGAAGATGCAGTGGCCTGTCCCGGCCGGGCTGGCGTGAAAGCACCCGCACCATTTCAGCGCGGCGGGGCGGCGTCAATTGGGGAATGAAAAATTGGGGCGCTGGTGAATTTCAGGTCGATTTATTGCGTGAAAGGCCCTAACCCGGCGCCGAGATTTCAACCACCGGTAACGCTCATGTGGCGGCTAACACTCGGGCGATTATGCCGGCGATCGATGATGAAGTCGTGGCCCTTCGGCTTCAAGCCGATGGCGCGATCGATCGCGGCCGACAGCAGGTCGTCGTCGGCGGAAGCGCGCAACGGCTTGCGTAAATCGGAGGCATCCTCGTGGCCGAGGCAGGTGTGCAGCGTGCCCGTGCAGGTGATCCGTACCCGGTTACAGGACTCGCAGAAATTATGCGTCATCGGCGTGATGAAGCCGAGCTTGCCGCCGGTCTCGGCGACGCGAACGTAGCGCGCAGGTCCGCCGGTATCGTCGTCGAGATCGGTCAGTGTGTAGTGCTTAGCGAGGCGGGCGCGCAGAAGCGACAGCGGTACGTACTGATCGATGCGGCCTTCGCCGATGTCGCCCATCGGCATCACCTCGATCAGCGTCAGCGCCATGCCTTTGCCGTGCGCCCATTCCATCAACGCGGGGATTTCGTCCTCGTTCATGTTCTTCAGCGCCACCGCGTTGATCTTGACGGCGAGGCCGGCGCTTTGCGCGGCCTCGACGCCGGCCAGAACCTTGTCGAGATCGCCCCAGCGGGTGATGGCGCGGAATTTTTGCGCATCGAGCGTGTCGAGCGAGACGTTGACGCGGCGGACGCCGCAGTCGGCCAGTTCACTGGCGAAGCGCGCCAGTTGCGACGCGTTGGTGGTCAACGTCAGTTCGTCGAGCGCGCCGCTGGAAAGGTACCGCGACAGCGAGCGCACCAGCGTCATCACGTTGCGCCGGACCAGCGGCTCGCCGCCCGTGAGGCGGATTTTTCGAACGCCCTTGGCGACGAAGGCCGAGCACAGCCGGTCGAGTTCTTCCAGCGTCAGCAGGTCTTTCTTCGGCAGGAAGGTCATGTCCTCGGACATGCAGTAGAAGCAGCGCAGGTCGCAGCGGTCGGTCACCGATACGCGCAGGTACCGGATGGTTCGGCCGAACGGATCCACCATCGGCTGGAACCGCGGGTCGGATGAAGTCAACGAGGAACCGATCATAATCTGCCTTGCTGGTTTCGGCACGGGTTTGACCCGCGTCGTGGCTTGGCACAATCTAGGCAGCTTCGAGGTCCGCTACAATGCGGTAGCCGCCGGAGCGGGCGGGATCAACGCGTGGCGGGCTGCGCGGGGGCGGGGGCCACAGCAGAGGCGGCGGCCGCCTTGGCTGGCTTCGGCTTCTTCGGGCGCATCGGCTTGCGCACCTTGGCCGGCGGTGCGGCCGGCTGCAGTTCCGCGAAGACCGGGCTCGGATCGGTGATGGTCGTCGGCGGTGAGGTGTAATCGCCGGGATTGCGGATCACCTGGACCGGAATGGTCACCGGCTGGAACCGAGCCATCGCAAACGTGACGGAGAAACCGGCGTCGGGCGCGGGCACATCGATTGCGCAGGGTGTTTTGCAGCCGGGCCCGAGCGAGGTGGTGGCATCCGCGCCCGGTGGCTCTGATTCCAGCGCAACCTTCACCAGCGGAGGCGCCGACTTGAAAGAATCGAGCGAAAAGGATGAGCATCCTGCGAGGCTCGCTCCGGCGACAGCAATCGCGATGACACGGTGCATGACCATCCACTCTGACTTGCATGCGGCAATCCGCCACAATGACAAACCATAAGTGGACAAGAACAGAGCTGCAACAGAGTTGGGCGAAATTGTTGCCGGATCGTCAATCCCAGGTTTGGAAGGGGCGTGGAAGGCTACAAATAGGTAAGCCGGATCATATTTTTATCGCGCTACCTTGACCAGACTTTGCACCGCTGCCGGCAGATCGTTCATATGGCCGATCAACCGGTCGGGCTTCAGCTCGGCGATCGGCACGTCGGTGTAGCCGAACTCGACGCCGATGACGGGAACGCCGGCCCGCCGCGCCACGCCGACGTCGGGGCCGGCGTCGCCCACCATGATGACGGTGGCCATATCGCCGCCCGCGCGCGC
>CADEDX010000106.1:8882-15525 GCA_902826195.1 uncultured Bradyrhizobium sp.
ACCTCCAGCCCGCGCTCGATCAGCTTGCGGGCGCCGGCGCCGATCATGTTGCGCGCCGATGACAGCGGCACCGGCGGCATGCCCTCTCGGCCGAGCACGTAATTGAGCGCAGCGATCAGATCGGGTGCGGTGTCGACGAGGGTGCCGTCGAGATCGAAGACGATGGTGCGGGAAAGGGTCATGGGAATTGGCTATCGTCAGGCCAGCCGTCGTGCAAGTAGGGAAGTTCACATCCGGGGGAGGAACCGTGATGCAGGACCTGGCCGGCAAGACCGCCTTCGTGACCGGCGGCGCCTCGGGCATCGGGCTTGCGCTCGGCCGGGCGTTTGCCCGCTGCGGCATGAACGTGATGCTGGCCGATATAGAGACGGATGCGCTGCAAGCTGCCGTCAAAAGCCTGCGAGAAATTTCGCCCGACATCAGCGGCACCGTCTGTGATGCGGCGGACGCAGAAAGCGTCGAGCGCGCGGCACAGGCGGCCTTTGCGGCGTTCGGCCGCGTGCATGTCGTCTGTAACAATGCCGGCGTGGCGGCCGGCGGCGGCATCGACCACATCTCGCTCGAAAATTGGCGCTGGGTGATCGACGTCAACCTGATGGGCGTCGTTCACGGCATCAAGAGTTTCCTGCCGCACATCCGCGCGCATGGCGAAGGCGGCCACATCGTCAACACCGCCTCTATGGCGGGCATGGACGGCGGGCTCGGTTTTAGCCCCTACACCGCCAGCAAATTCGCCGTCGTCGGCATGTCGGAGGGCCTCGCCGTTCAGCTCAAGCCGCATGGCATCGGCGTTAGCGTTCTATGTCCGAGCTTTGTTCGGACCCGTATCGGCGAAAGCGGGCGCAACCGGCCGCAGCGTTACGGCGAGTCCCGAGCGCTCGACCCCGCCAATCCCGCGGCGGCCATGGTCGCCGAGATCGCCAGACAGATCGAGGCGGGGCTCGATCCCGCCACCGTCGCAGAGCGCGTGCTGGAGGCCATTCGCCGGGATGAACTCTACATTTTCACCCATCGCGGCATGCGAGCCCAGGCTGAGCCGCGATTCGATGCCATTTTGGCTGCGATGGAGGCGGTTTCACCCCCATAATCCTGCTCACCCAAGACCTTAAGCGCTGTTCCCAAGCCCCAAACGACGCTAGACATGCGCCCGCGGAGTCGGCGGATTTGAGAAGGTCTCGGCGCGTGGACATGGACCAGTTGAAGCGGCAGGCGGCGGCGCAGGCGCTGGCGCATGTGCAGGACGGCATGAAGGTCGGGCTCGGCACCGGCTCGACCGCCAAACATTTTGTCGACCTGCTCGGCGAGAAGGTCGCCGGTGGCTTGAAGGTGGTGGGCGTGCCGACCTCGGAGGCGACCCGCGCCCAGGCCGAAGCCTGTAAGATTACTTTGACGACGCTGGATGCGATCGACCGACTCGATCTCACGGTGGACGGCGCCGACGAGATCGACGGCGCACTCAACCTGATCAAGGGCGGCGGCGGCGCGCTGTTGCGAGAAAAGATCGTGGCGGCGGCCTCGGATCGCATGATCGTGATTGCCGACGACACCAAATGGGTCGATGTTCTCGGCCGTTTCCCACTACCTGTAGAGGTGATTCCGTTCGGGCTGGCCGCCACCCAGCGGGCCATCGCCACCGCGTTTGCCCAAAGCGGCGTTTCCGGGCAAATGGGGCTCCGCAAGGGCAAGGACGGCCACGTTTTTGTCACCGATGGCGGCCACTGGATTATTGATGCCCATCTGGGGCGCATCATGGATGCGCCCCGTCTGGCAGGCCTGTTGAGCCTGATCCCGGGTGTCGTCGAACACGGGTTGTTCATCGGTCTGGCCAGCACCGCCATCCTGGCAGGTGCCCAGGGAATTCGCGTAGTTGAGCGGCGGTAACGCCGGTAATCGAGGAGGATCGGAATGAAGAGCCTTTCACGGATTTTGTCGGCGGCCGGCCTTGCGATGGGACTGGCCCTGACCGCCGTTCCGGCCGAGGCGCAGCAGAAGAATGCGCCCGCCGCGCCGGCGGCCACGCCGCTCAAGCAAGCGTCGCCCGCGGCACTCGCGGCCGCCAAGGAAATCCTGACGATGAAGAACGCGAGCGCAATGTATGCCAACGCCGTTCCCAATCTGGTCCAGCAGACCAAGAACGTGCTGATGCAGAGCAACCTGAACTATCAGAAGGATCTCAACGAGGTCGCCGAGATCGTCGCCAAGAATCTGGCCGGCCGCGAGAAGGAAATCGGCGACGGCATGGCGCAGGTCTATGCCAACGAATTCAGCGAGCAGGAGCTGAAGGACCTCGTCAACTTCTACAAGTCGCCGCTTGGCCAGAAGCTGCTCGCCAGCGAACCGCGGGCGATCCAGTTCAGCATGTCCTACATGAACCAGTGGGCGCAAACCTTTGCCGAAACCATCAATGGCCAGTTCCGCACCGAAATGAGGAAGCGCGGCAAGGATATCTGAGCGGGCGAATTGCGAGTAGCGAGTAGCGAATGGAACGTGTGCAACCGGGTAGGCTTACCATTCGCTATTCGCCACTTGCCATTCGCGGAAACTGGGGTTGACCATGGCTGAGTTCGACGTCGATCTGTTCGTCATCGGCGGTGGTTCGGGCGGCGTTCGCGCCGCCCGAATTGCGGCCGGCTATGGCGCCAAGGTCATGGTCGCCGAAGAATACCGGATGGGCGGCACCTGCGTGATCCGCGGCTGCGTGCCGAAAAAGCTGTTCGTGATCGGCTCGCACTTCAAGCATGATATCGAGGATGCCGCCGGCTTCGGCTGGACGGTCCCAAGCGCCTCCTTCGACTGGCCGACGCTGGTCGCCAACAAGGACAAGGAGATCGCGCGGCTGGAAGGCATCTACGTCGCCAATGTCGAGAAGACAGGCGCGCGCATCGCAAAGACCCGCGCGGTGCTGGAAGACGCCCACACGCTGCGGCTGATGACCGGCGAGAAGGTCACTGCAAAATACATTCTGATCGCGACCGGCGGCGCGCCCAACCACGGCCGCGAGATTCCCGGCATCGAGCACGTCATCTCCTCCAACGAGGCGTTTCATCTTCCCGAGCTGCCGAAGCGCATCGTGATCCAGGGCGGCGGCTATATCGCGCTGGAGTTCGCCGGCATTTTTGCCGGCTTCGGCTCCGACGTTACCGTGATCTATCGCGGCGACAACATTTTGCGCGGCTTTGACGAGGACGTCCGCAAGCATGTCCGCGCCGAGATGGAGAAGCAGGGAATTACCATCATCACCGGCTGCACCATCGACAAGGTGGACAAGCACGGCCACGAGTTCACCACGCACCTGTCGAGCGGCTCCAGCATCGCCTCGGACAAGGTGATGTTTGCAATCGGCCGGCACCCCAATGTAGCCAATCTCGGGCTGGAGAAGGCCGGCGTCGCCATCAACCCGGCGAACGGCGGCATCGCCGTCGACGGCTGGTCGAAGACGTCGGTCAACAACATCTATGCGATCGGCGACGTCACCCACCGCATCAACCTGACGCCGGTGGCGATCCGCGAGGGCCACGCTTTCGCCGACACCGTGTTCGGCAAGCGCCCGGTTCAGGTCGACCACGCGACCATTCCGACCGCGGTGTTCTCGCAGCCCGAAGTCGGCACCGTCGGCCTGACGGAAACCGAGGCCCGCGCGGCGTTCAGCCATGTTGACATCTACAAGACGGATTTCAGGCCGATCAAGGCGACGATGTCGGGCCGCGACACCCGCGTGCTGATGAAGCTCGTGGTCGACGGCACCACGGACCGTGTGCTCGGCTGTCACATCGTCGGCGATAGCGCCGCCGAAGTCGTCCAGGTCGTCGCGATCGCGGTAAAGATGAAGGCGACCAAGGCCGATTTCGACGCCACCATCGCACTGCATCCGACGGCTGCCGAGGAACTGGTGACGATGCGGACGCCGACCGCGCGGCACGTGAGGCAGGCGGCGGAGTAGGGCGGTATCGCAGGATGGGTTGAGCGCAAGCAATACCCATCAAGCCCTGTCGATTGAACAAAATGCGCCCCGGCGCGTTGACCGGCATGGCGAAAAAGCGCTCATCCTCTGCCGGCCCAATGCGAACCCAGCCGCTTCAGCTCGGCACGATGCAGCCCACGCTGCCCCTGATGCCGTGCCCAAGCTCTGCTGCGAAAGCTAGTCACCGCGCACCGCGCAAGCGCTTGACGAGGTCGCAGCTGATCGACGCCGTGAAAGCCAAAATCTCTCGCCGCAACTCGCTCCGAAAGCAACGCGCCGCGCTGAAAGGCTAGCGTGGTCTCGCGCGTGTCCGGCCTCGTACACCGCCGGTCAGGTTTGCGAGTCCAGATTGCGGTCGAACGCGCGCAGATAGGACAGCCCGTACACCGTCAGCCGGTGCGGATCTTTTTCGCCTTCCAGATACATCTTCATCAGGTGCTCCGAGAGGCGCTCCCTTGTGCCCTTGACCACCGAGCGATCGGCGAGGGTTTCGTAGATGCTGAGCGTGCGATCGACGGGAAGCGTGTCCATAGGCATATCTCGTGGGCTGAATTGCAGGGTTCGGCTAGGTAAGGCCGGCTGCTGCTGATTGTTCCGAAATCGTGGGCTTGGCGTGTGCTGTAATTTTGGGCCCGGGTCTGCCTCCGGCCCCAACCCTTCGAAGCGGCGGGGGGACGGACTACCGGGGCCCGCCGCGCTCTGCTAACGATGTGGCGCAGCTTTCAGCAACGGAGTGGGACGAGCGATGATTGAGCAGATTGGGATCGTGGGCGCGGGCACGATGGGTAACGGGATCGCGCAGGTATGCGCCGCCGCCGGTCTTCCCGTCGTCATGAGCGATATCTCCGATGCCGCGCTCTCCCGCGGCATGTCGGTGGTCTCGAACAGCCTGGAGCGGCTGGTCAACAAGCAGAAGATGACCGATGCCGACCGGCAGGCGGCGCTGGCGCGGATCACGACGAGCACGGACACGGCGAAGTTTTCGACGTGCGATCTGGTGATCGAGGCGGCGACCGAGAACGAAGACCTGAAGATCAAGATCCTGAAAGACCTTTGTGCCAAGGTGGGGCCGCGGACGCTGCTCGCCACCAACACGTCCTCGATCTCGATCACGAAACTCGCCGCCGCGACCGACCGTCCGGATCGCTTCATCGGCATGCACTTCTTCAATCCGGTGCCGCTGATGGCACTGCTCGAACTGATCCGCGGCCTGCAGACCTCTGACGATACCCACGCCAAGGCGGAAGCCTTTGCCAAGAAGGTCGGCAAGGTGGCGATCACGGCGAAGAACAGCCCGGGCTTTGCGGTCAACCGCATCCTGTGCCCGATGATCAACGAGGCGATCTTTGCGCTGCAGGAAGGTATTGCGACCGCGGAAGACCTCGACGCCGGCATGAAGCTCGGCTGCAACCATCCGATCGGCCCGCTGGCGCTCGCCGACATGATCGGCCTCGACACCATGCTGTCGGTGATGGAAGTGTTTTACGAGGGCTTTAACGATCCGAAATACCGGCCCGCGCCGCTGCTGAAGGAAATGGTCGCCGCCGGCCACCTCGGCCGCAAGACCGGGCAGGGGTTTTATAGTTACGGGAAGTAACGGTCGGTAGGGTGGATTAGCCGAAGGCGTAATCCACCATGTCTCGATAAGCGGTCGACATCGCGGTGGGATACCGCTTCGCCTAACCCACCCTACAAACTGAGGTAATCATGCGTATTGCGGTTATCGGCGCGGGCGGCGTCGGAGGCGGGTTCGGCGCGGCACTGGCAAAGGCCGGCGCTGACGTCACCTTCATCGCGCGCGGCGCGCACCTCGCCGCCATGAAGCGCGACGGGTTGAAAGTGCAAAGCCCGCGCGGCGACACCCATCTGGTCCCGACGCAGGCGACCGACAATCCCGCCGAGATCGGCCCGGTCGATATCGTGCTGTTCTGCGTCAAACTGTGGGACGTCGAAAGCGCGGGCGAGGCGATCAAGCCGCTGGTCGGCCCCGGCACCGCTGTCATCCCGCTGCAGAACGGCATCGACGCGGCCGAGCGGCTCTTGCCGATCCTGGGCCGCGACGCCGTCATGGGTGGCGTTGCGCAGATCAGCGCCTCGATCATCGCGCCCGGCGTGATCCAGCAGGTCGGCACCTTCATGCGCATGATTTTTGGCGAGCTCGACGGCAAGCGCAGCCGGCGGGCCGAGGATTTTCTCGCGCTGTGCCAGAAGGCCGGTTTCGACGCGACCTTGAGCGAGCAGATCGTCACCGAACTCTGGATGAAGTTCATCCTGCTCGCCACCAACGCCGGGATCACGGCGGCGACGCGGCGGCCGATCGGCGAGTTGCGGGAAGATCCCGACATTCGCCCTGTGATGATGGCATCGGTGCAGGAAGTCCTCGCGGTCGGCAAGGCAAAGGGCGTGGCGCTGCCGGCCGACGCTGTGGACAAGGTTCTGGATTTCATCGGCCACGCGCCGCCGGCCATGAAGGCCTCGATGGCGCTCGATCTCGAACGCGGCAACCGCCTCGAACTGCCCTGGCTCAACGGCAAGGTCGTCGAGCTCGGCCGCCAGCTCGGTGTTCCGACACCGACGCACGCGATGTTGTATGCGGTATTGAAGCCCTATGTCATGGGCAAGCCCGGCTAGCAGTCTGCTGAAGAACCCCCTCGCCACGGCGAAGGCTTGATGATTCACTTT
>CADEDX010000107.1 GCA_902826195.1 uncultured Bradyrhizobium sp.
CGGCAGACAACAAGGGGGCAGGGGGAGGGCAAGTGCCGACAGAGGTGGCGGGCAGGCGAGCGGCTCGGGGGTGTCGGCGGGGGCGCAGGGCAGAGCCCGCCGGTTCGTGGTTGACCTGAAGGGGGGGAAGGAGGGGCCTGCCCAGCCCCCGGCGGGCAGGTCGCTGGGGGGGGGGGGGGAAAGGGTCCCGTTCCATTACGACAACGGCGTGATCACTGATGTTTTCGCCGGCGCGCCACCCGCCGGCGGCCCACGCTCTCTGGTGCTTCCCGCCTTTGTCAATGCGCATGACCACGCACGCCCGACCGCGTCCTCGTTCGGCGCCCTCGGCATGCCCCTGGAAAGCTGGATCTTGCGCTCCGCGCTCGGCACGCCGGTCGATCCCTATTTGACCGCAGCTTCCGCACTGGCGCGCTCGGCGCGTGCAGGCTGCGCGGCGATGATGATCCATTATACCCGCCCAAGCGGCACCATGCCGCTGGTGGAGGAGGCCGTCGCCATCGCGCGCGCCGCGTCCGACGTCGGCATCCGCATCGCCTTTGCGTTGGCTGTCCGCGATCAGAACCCGGTCGTGTATGGCGATGAAGAAGCGGTTCTCTCCGGTCTTTCCAACGACGATCGCAGCACGATCGAGCAGATGTTCGTTCGCGCGCCAATGTCGCCGAAAGCCTATATCGAATTGACTGACGCGATCGCCGCGGCCATCGCCGGTCCGAAGGTCGATGTGCAGCTGGGTCCCGCCGGCGTGCAATGGTGCTCAAAACCGCTACTGGAGGCGGTGGCGGAGAATTCCGCGCAGACCGGGCGGCGCATCCACATGCATCTGCTGGAGACGATCTACCAACGGGCCTGGGCGGACCAGCATTTCCCTGATGGCGTCGTCCGTTATCTCCGCGACATTGGCTTCCTGTCGGAGCGGCTGACGCTGGCGCACTGCATTCACGCCCGGCCCGACGAGATCGAGATGATCGCGGCATCCGGCGCGCGTATCGTCACCAATTTCTCGTCGAATATGCACCTGCGCTCCGGCCTCGCGCCGATCGCCGCCGCGCACCAATGCGGCTGCGCCATCGCGGTCGGCGTCGATGGGCTGGCGCTCGACGAGGACGATGACGTGCTGCGCGAGATGCGGCTGGTGCAGATGATGCACGGGGGGCTCGGCTTCCAGCGCACCTGGACGCCTTCCGAATTTTTCGGCCTTGCCATCGCCAATGGCCGCAAGGCGACCGGCGCGCCGGGAGCGGGGGTGCTGGTATCTGGCGCACCAGCAGACTTCGTCACCGTCGATCTCGATCGTCTCGATCGCGACCAAATCATGCCGATTGATGCCATCGAGTTGCTATTTGCGCGTGGCAATGCATCGCTGCTGCGCGATGTGGTTGTGGACGGGCGAACCATCGTCAGCGACGGTCGCTGCACCAGCGTCGATCTTCCGGCCATTGAGCGGGAATTGCGCGATATCTATCGCGTTAACGCCAAGGCATTATCCGGCCTGCAACGCGCCTGGTTGCCATTATCAGCGTCATTGCAGGGCTGGTTCGAAGCGCATCTCGATTGTCGCTAGGTCGTCGCGCCTTCCAGCCGCGGAGTCCGATCCGCGCAGCCAGGCCGCATCATAACGCGGCTGGGCTACGCGCATTTCCTGTATTCCGTGAAGCGGAACAAAATTCCACTTGCATCGGATTCCCATCAAGGTTTCATGTCCGGCAACAAGAAACGGACCGGCGCCGCTTGCGTCGGCGCTGGACCACGAGGAAGCGTCATGGGCGCGTTGTCGCATCTGCGGATTGTCGAGATCGGGAGCAGTGCCGCGACAAGCTATTGCGCGCGACTGTTCGCGGATTTCGGTGCGACCGTTCGCAAGATCGAGCCGCCACAGGGTGATCCGCTGCGCCGCACGGCGCCGCTCACTCCGGCCGGACACAGTGCCTGGTTTGCCTTTCTTAACTTCAACAAATCGAGCGTCGCGCTCGACCCCCACGATCCACACGCCGCGTCGAGTTTGGCGGAATTGATCGGCGGCTGCGATATCCTGCTCGATGGCCGCGAGGTCGATGCCGCGGATTATCCGGCGTTCGATGTGGCAGCGATCAAGCGGACGAATGCGGGCCTCATTCATCTGCAGGCGAGGGGCCTTACGCGAAATTCGCCGCGACGGACTCGACCATCCGCGCGCTGACGGGTCTCGTCAAGCTGGTCGGGCCGGCCGAGGGGCCGCCGATGCAGGCGCCGGATTTCCAGACCGGTATCCTCGCCGGCCTCTGGGGATTTATCGCCGCCGCCGCCTCGGTGCTGGGCGGCAAACAGGACGGTCGCGGCCGTAGCCATCGTTTGAGCATCTTCGAATCGTCCATCGCGGTGACCGAATACATCATGTTCGAGTCGTTTACGCGCGGCGACATCATGCGGCGGATCGGAGTTAACCGGTTCTGGCCGACCTTTCCGGTCGGCATCTATGAGACAAAGAAGGGCTGGCTCGGCATCACCACGGTAACGCCCGCGCAATGGCGCGCGTTCTGCGAGATGCTGGGACTGAGCGCGCTGCGCGACGACCCGACGCTTTTCATGGGAACCGACCGCCTGCAGCGCATGGAAGAAATCGAAAGCGAGTTCATTCCGTGGCTGAAACAGCGCACCGCGCAGGAATGGTTCGAGGAAGGCTTGCGACGAAAAATCCCGATCGTGCCGGTGCCCGGGATCTCCGACCTTATCGCGGATGAGGAAAAGCGCGTCCGCGGAGCCATTGTACCGATCATGATCGGTGACGAGACCGGGTTTACGGCAGGTTCGATGCAGCGCCTGACCGGCACGCCGCCGCGGCGCGGCGGTGCGGTGCCCGATATCGGCGAGCAGATGCTCGGCAGCGCGCATGCCGGCGAGGCTGTTCAAGTGCCGGCCACGTCGAAAGGGCGCGAACGGCTCGCGCTCGAAGGCATCCGCGTCGTCGATTTCTCGATGGGCTGGGCTGGGCCGGTCTGCACCCGGACGCTCGCCGACCTCGGCGCCGACGTGATCAAGATCGAGGCGACGCAATATCCGGACTGGTGGCGCGGCGTCGATCGCCGGCCGGCCTATGTTATGGAACAGATGTACGAGAAGTCGGTGCGCTATTGCATCATGAACCGCAACAAGCGCGGCATCACGCTCGATCTGACGCGGCCGCGGGGACTCGAGCTCGCCAAGCGGCTGTTGGCCGACGCCGATCTCGTGGTCGATAATTATTCGGTCGAGGTGCTGCCGAAGCTCGGTCTGGGTTATGACGTGCTGAGCAAGCTCAATCCAAAGCTCGTGATGATGTCGATGTCGGCGTTCGGCGCCGGCAGCGTACACCGCGATTGCCGCGCTTATGGCTCGACGCTGGAACAGGGTTCTGGCCTGCCGGGCGTGGTCGGCGATCCTGACGGGCCGCCGGCGATGAGCCACACGGCGTTTGGCGATGCCGTCGGCGGACTCAATGGCTGCGCCGCCGTGTTAACGGCCCTGATCCATGCCCGTTTGACCGGTAAAGGCCAGTTCATCGACCTCGCGCAGATCGAATGCATGATGCCGTTCGCGGCACCCTGGATCATCGCGCATTCGATCGACGGCAAGCCGCCGGTGAAATACGGCAACCGGCATCCGGATTTTGTGCCGCATGGCTGCTTTCCGTGCAAAGGCGTCGACAGCTGGATCGTTGTCGCAGTTTCGTCGGATGCGATATGGCCGAAGCTTGCCAGGCTGCTGGATCGCGATGACTGGGCTTCCGATCCGAAGCTTGAGACCGCCACCGGCCGGCGCGCGATCGAGAGCGAGATCGAAGTGGCCGTTGCGGCCTGGACCTCCGCGCGCGATCCCGAAGCCGCGATGAACACGTTGCAGGCGGCGGGCGTCGCCTCGGGTGTGGCGCGGTTGCCGATCGAGCTGTTGAACGATCCGCAGCTGCAGGCGCGCGGCTTCATTCAACAGGTCGATCGCGCCTTTATCGGTCTGCATCCGCAACCCTCGATGCCGTTTCGCGAGACCAACAAGCCGTTTCCGATCCGAAGCGCGCCGCCGACGCTGGGCGAGCACAACCGCGAGATCCTCGGCGGCATGCTCGGGCTCTCCGACGCCGAGATCGACCAGCTCGCGCGCGACGGCATCATCGGCACCGAGATGCTGATGGAGGAGCAACTCGTCAGACAGAAGAAGCGGGCGGCGGGCTGATGGGTGAGACCCAGCCGGCACAGCATCATGGCAATGCCGACGCATCCAGCGGGTCGCAGCCGTTGATGTCGGTGCGCGGCCTCGGCATCCGCTTCAAGACCTCGCAAGGCGTCTGGCAGGCGACGCGCAAGATCGATTTCGACATCGCAGCCGGCGAGCGCGTCGGCATCGTCGGCGAAAGCGGCTGCGGCAAGACCATCACCGGCCTTTCCATCCTGCGGCTGTTGCCGAACAACTTTGCCGGCCTTGATGGCTCGATCCTGTTTGATGGCGTGGATCTCGCCAAATGTAGCGCCCGAGTCATGCGCGCCATCCGGGGCCGCCGCATTGCCATGATCTTTCAGGAGCCGATGAGCGCGCTGGACCCGGTGTTCACTGTCGGCCACCAGATCGCCGAGACGCTGCGCGTCCATACCGGCGTCGGCAAGGAAGAGGCGAGGGAGCGTACCCTCGAAATGTTGCGGCGTGTCGGCATTGCCTCGCCGGATCGGCGCATCGACGATTACCCGCATCAGCTCTCCGGCGGCATGCGCCAGCGCGTGATGATCGCGGCCAGCCTGATCTGCGGGCCGCAATTGCTGATCGCGGACGAGCCGACCACCGCGCTCGACGTCACCGTGCAGGCGCAGATCCTGGAACTCTTGCGCGATCTCAGCGAGACCTCGAACACGGCGTTGATGCTGATCACGCACGACCTCGGCGTCGTCGCCGAGACCTGCGCGCGCATGATCACGATGTATGCCGGTGAGGTGATTGAAGATGCCGCGGTCGACGATGCGCTGGCGCGACCGTTGCATCCCTACACGTCGGGCCTGTTGCGCTCACTGCCGCATCTGAGCCCACGCCATGGCAAGCTGCCGTCAATTCCGGGACGGGTGCCGTCGATCATGGACATGCCCAACGGCTGCCGCTTCAAGGCGCGGTGTCCGCACGCCATCGACGGCTGCGAGAAGGAACAGGAACTGCGCGACGCGGGCTCCGGCCGCAAGGTGCGCTGCTGGCGGTTCAACGAGCTGGATCTGCCTGGTGCGCTGCAGCACGCACCGAACGCTCCGATCGCGGCCTTGGTCGGTCATCCATGAGCGCGCCGGTCGCCGATATGGATGCCATCGTTTCGGTGCGCGATCTCCAGGTCCAGTTCCAGA
Organism: uncultured Bradyrhizobium sp.; assembly: GCA_902826195.1. GTDB lineage: Bacteria > Pseudomonadota > Alphaproteobacteria > Rhizobiales > Xanthobacteraceae > Bradyrhizobium. The sequence goes on from CADEDX010000107.1 coordinate 5,331, forward strand.
CCACGGATCGCCACGCCACCGTCAAGGCCGTCGACGGCGTTGATTTCGACGTCCGCCGCGGCGAGACCTTTGGCATCATCGGAGAATCCGGATCGGGCAAGACCACGATCGGCCGCGCGCTGGTGTTCCTGCTGAAGCCAAGCGCGGGTGCCATATTGCATAACGGCCTCGACCCGCTGGCTCTGCCGCGCCGGCAATTCCAGAGCCACCGCCGCGATTACCAGATTATCTTTCAGGACCCGAACGCCGCGCTTAACCCGAGGATGACAATCCTCTCGTCCGTGCTGGAGCCGCTGGAGCTGGCGCGTGAAGGCAACAAGGCCGAGCGCCTGAAGCGCGCGCATGAGGCGATGGACCGCGTCGGCCTGCCGCAGGACATCGGCGCTCGCTATCCGCACCAGCTTTCCGGCGGCCAGAAGCAGCGCGTGGTGATCGCCCGCGCGCTGACGTTGCGCCCAAAACTGATCGTGTGCGACGAAGTGGTGGCCGCGCTCGACATGTCGATCCGCGGCGACGTGCTGAATCTGTTCGCCGAGTTGCAGCGCGATCTCGGGTTGACTTACGTGTTCATCACCCATGATCTCGCTGTCGTGTCGCACATCAGCGAGCGCATCGCGGTGATGTATCTCGGTCGCTTCGTCGAACTCGGCCCGACGGAGGAAGTCTCGGAACGGCCGCTGCATCCGTATACGCAGGCGCTGCTGTCGGCCGAGCCGCGGCCGTTGCCGTCGTCGATGCGCGGCGGCCAGCGTATCGTGCTGCAGGGCGAAATCCCGAGCCCGATCGATCCGCCCTCGGGTTGCCGTTTCCGCACCCGCTGCCAGTATGCACAGCCGCTCTGCGCCGAGAAGACGCCCGATTGGCGCGAACTGGCGAGGGATCACTGGGTCGCCTGCCATTTTGCGGATCGACCAAACTTTTCGCCGAACTGATAAAAACTGCCCGAGGGAGAACAGGCCATGACATCAACGACCCGACGCGAGGCAATGGCGCTGATATCAGTCGCGCTGGCTGGCACGGCGCTCGGCAGCAGCGCCTTCGCGCAAGGCACGCCGAAGCGCGGTGGGATCTTGCGCATCTCGGCGCCGGCCAATCCGTCGAGCCTCGACCCCGCTACCGGCGGCGCGGGCTCGGATCACGCCTTCCTGTTCACGATGTACGACACGCTGACCGAATGGGATTTTGAAACCTTGAAGCCCAAGCCGGGGCTTGCCGAAAGCTGGAGCTTTACTGATCCTACCACCCTGGTGCTCAACATCCGCTCCGGCGTCACCTTTCACGACGGCACGCCGCTCGATGCGGAAGCTGTAAAGTTCAATCTGGAACGCAACAAGAGCGACCCGAAATCCAACATCAAGGCCGATCTTGCCTCGATGGCTTCTGCCGAGGTCACCGGCCCGATGCAGGTAACGCTGAAGCTGAACACGCCGGACGCCGCGCTGCCCGGCATTCTTTCCGACCGCGCCGGCATGATGGTGTCGCCGACGGCGCTCAAGGCTTCCAGCGCCGGCAATGTCACGCGCACGCCGGTGGGGGCGGGCGCCTATGCGTTCGTGAGCTGGGCCGATGGCGAGAAGATCGTCGTCAAGCGCAACGAGAAATACTGGAAGCCGAACCGGCCATATCCGGACGGAATCGAACTTTCCATCATTCCCGAACTGACGACCGGCTCGCGCTCGGTCACCGCCGGCCAGAACGACCTGATGTACCAGTTGCCGCCGCGGCAGAAGGCGATCATGGATCGCGTCCCCAGCGTCAAAGTCGCCAACGGGCCGACGCTCTACGTCTTTCAGATTTTTCTGAACTGGGCGAAGCCGCCGTTCGACAATGTGAAGGTCCGCCAAGCCTTCAATTTCGCGATCGACCGCGAGACCTTCGTCAAGGCCGCGCTGGCCGGCCTCGCCGAACCCGCCTACATGAACCTTCCGAAGGCGCATTGGGCCTACGACAAATCCGTCGCCGGGCTCTATCCGTATAATCCCGACAAGGCCAAGCAACTGCTCGCCGAAGCCGGCTTCAAGGATGGGCTGTCGATCGATCTGCTCGGCTATCCCGATCAGGATTCGGTGCAGCGCCAGGAGATTCTGATCGAACAGTTCCGGAAGGCCGGCATGAACGTGAAATTCTCCAACGCGCCGATCGCGGAGGCGTCCGCCGCCTTCTTCGGCGCCGAGAAGCGCGGCTCCGGTCTGCTCGCGGCCTGGACCGGGCGGCCCGATCCGAGTTTGACCTATTCGCTGATGTTCACCAAGGACGCCTATTATAATGGCGGCCGGGCGCCGGTACCGGCGGAACTCGAAGCCGCGATCAAGGAATCGCGGGCGTCGGAGGACATCGAGATGCGCCGCAAGGCCTTTGCCACCGTGCAGCGGTTGGTGATGGAAAACGCCTTCGTTGCACCACTCGCGTTCCAGTTCGAACTGGTCGCCATGAACAAAAAGGTGCAGGGTTACAAGCCGAACCTGCTGGGCAAGCCGAAATACGACGACGTCTGGCTGGAAAGCTGAAGCCGATGGTGCGACGGAGTCCGGTACGGGTGATCGGCGGCCGCCTGTTGCAGGCGCTGCCCGTCATCCTGCTGGCGACCTTCATGGTGTTCGCGCTGTTGAAGCTGGTGCCCGGCGATATCGCGGTCACGCTCGCTGGTGACAATGCCACTGACGCGCGCATCACCGAGATCAGGAAGATCTACGGCCTCGACCGCCCGTTCCTGGTGCAGTACGGCGCCTGGCTCGGCCAAGTCGCGCAGGGCGATCTCTCCCAGTCGCTGCTGACTGGCGAGAAGGTCGCCACCTCCATTGGGCGCGCCTTCCCAAATACGCTGCTGATCGTCGCCATCGCGCTGGTGCTGGCGCTTCTCACCGGAATTCCCATGGGACTGATTGCGGCGGTTAAGCCCAATGGCTGGGTCGACAAGGCGGTCAGCCTGGTTGCTTCGCTCGGTGTCGCGATTCCCGGTTTCTGGTTGGCGATGATTTTGGTCGCCGAGATTTCTTTGAAGCTGAACTGGCTGCCGGCGACCGGCGCAAAATCGTTCAGCCCCTCGCCGGTCGAGGCGATCCGTCACGCGCTGCTGCCCGGGATCGCCATCGCCGCCTACGGCATGGCCGAAGTGGCGCGGCAGTTGCGTGGCTCCCTGCTGGAAGTGCTGTCCTCGCAATATGTCCGGACACTGCATGCCAAGGGGCTATCGATGACGCGTATTCTCTGGCTGCACGGGCTGAAGAACGTCAGCGTCAACCTGTTCACCATCATCAGCCTCTTGGTCAACCGTATGCTGGCGGCGACCGTGGTGATCGAAGCGGTGTTCGCCATTCCCGGGATGGGCAGCCTGATCGTGCGCGGCGCGCTGCAGCGTGATTTCCCGATCGTGCAGGGGGTGGTGTTCGCCATGGTGATCGTGGTTATCGCCGTCAATCTGATCGCAGATTTGCTGTGCGCCGCGGTCGATCCGAGGATCGAGCAATGACGGACCTGACGCTTGCCGCACCAAAGTCTCCTGGCGAGCCGGGCCGATTGCGGCGCCTGTTCCGCTGGTTGGCCGGCGATTTTCGCGCGGCGCTGGCGATCCTGGTTCTGCTGGTGCTTGTCATCGTTGCGATCGGCGCGCCGTGGATCGCGCCCTATGCGCCGACCGCGCAAGACGCCAATAATATGCTGGCGCCGCCTGGGCCGGGCCATCTGCTCGGCACCGACGATCTCGGACGCGACATTTTCAGCCGCCTGGTCTACGGCGCGCCGGCCACCGTCTATGCCAGCCTGCTCGCGGTCGGCGTCGCCATCCTGATCGGCCTGCCGGTCGGGCTCGCCGCCGGCTTCTTCGGCGGCTGGACCGACGACATCATCAGCCGCGTCATCGACACTTTCCTGTCGTTTCCGGCCATCGTGCTGGCGATTGCGGTCACCGGCGCGCTCGGCATCGGGCTGACCAACGGCATGATCGCGGTCGGCATCGTGATGTTCCCGGCACTGGCCCGGATTGTCCGCGCCCGCACGCTGATCGTGCGCCAGGAGCTCTATGTCGACGCCTCCAGGTGTTTCGGCGCGCCGGCCTGGCATATCCTGTGGAGGCACGTGCTGCCGAATGCGCTGCAACCGGTCATCGTGCAGGTGACGCTATTGCTGGCGGCGGCGCTGCTGGCGGAGGCGAGCCTCAGCTTTCTCGGTCTCGGTATCCAGCCACCCAACCCGAGCTGGGGGGCCATGCTGGCTCGCGCCTACCAGTATATGGAGATCGCGCCGGAGCAGATGTACGCGCCGGGGCTCGCCATTTTGGTTGTGTCCCTGGCGTTCAATGCACTTGGCGAATCCCTGCGCATCGTGCTCGATCCCACCATGAAAGATCGATAGACAGGTATTGCAATGTCTTTCCACAAGCTGTTGATCGCTAACCGCGGCGAGATCGCCATCCGTATCGCGCGCGCCGCTGGAGATGCTGGCCTCGCTACCGTTGCGATCTATTCTGCTGATGACGCGCAATCGATGCATGCCCGATCCGCCGACGCTGCCCACGAAATCCCGGGCCGCGGCGCGCGGGCCTATCTCGACATCGAGGCCGTGATCGCGGCGGCCAAGGCAACCGGATGCGACGCCGTCCATCCCGGATACGGCTTTCTCAGCGAGAACGCCACGCTGGCTCGGCGTTGCATCGAGGAGAGCATTGTCTTCGTCGGGCCGTCGCCGGACTCGCTCGAGCTGTTTGGCGACAAGGCGCAGGCCAAGGCGCTGGCAAAGCGATGCGGCGTGCCCATCATCGACGGCACCGACGGCCCGACCAGCCTGGAAGAGGCCAAGGCCTTTCTGGAAGCCCAGGGGGCCGGCGGGGCCATCATGATCAAGGCGATCGCCGGCGGCGGCGGCCGTGGCATGCGCATCGTCGACGATCCTGCCAGGCTGGAGGAGGCCTATGCGCGCTGCCAGTCCGAGGCGATGGCGGCCTTCGGCAGCGACGGGGTCTATGTCGAGCGGCTGATCCGCAACGCCCGCCACATCGAGGTGCAGATCATCTGCGACCACTATGGTGCCATCAGCCATCTCTGGGAGCGTGAATGCACCATTCAGCGCCGCAACCAGAAGCTCATCGAGGTCGCGCCGAGCCCGTCGCTGAGCGACGCTTTGAGGGGGCGTATCATCGATGCCGCCAAGGAGCTTGCGGCGGCCGCCAATTTCGACAATCTCGGCACCTTCGAATTCCTCGTCGACAAGGACGCCAGAACCAGCGAGCACGCGTTCGCCTTCATCGAGGCCAATCCGCGGCTGCAGGTCGAGCACACCGTCACCGAGGAGGTGCTCGGCCTCGATCTCGTGCAATCGCAGCTTGCGGTCGCGGCCGGCGCCACGCTGGGTTCGCTCGGGCTGGCGCAGGGCTATATCCCGAAGCCGCGCGGCTTTTCGATGCAGCTCTGCGTCAACATGGAGGTGATGGACCAGGCCGGCGGCACCAGGCCGACCGGCGGTACGCTGACGCTGTTTGATCTGCCGGCCGGCCCGGGCGTTCGCGTCGACACGTTCGGCTACTCGGGGTACCGGACCAGCGCGGCCTTTGACTCGCTGCTCGCCAAGGTGATCGTGCATTCAGCCGGCGGCGAATGGGGCGACGTCGTGCACAAGGCATCGCGTACCCTGCGTGAGTTCCGGATCGGCGGCGTCGCCACCAATATTCCATTCCTGACGGCGATTTTGGCGCACCCGGATTTTGTCGAAAACCGCGTCAGCACCGGTTTCATCGAGGCCCATGTTGCCGATCTCGTCGGCGCAGCCAGCAGGACGGCCGAGCCGACCGGCGAGACAGCGCTGAGCGAATCCAGTGATGCCGCCGATGATGACACGCTCGCGCTCGCGGTCGCAGAATCGGCGAACGCGCCGGCGGGCTCGATCGCGGTGCCGGCGCCGCTGCAAGGCACAATCGTGGCGGTTGACGTCAGGGAAGGGGACCTCGTCCGTCCCGGCCAGCAGATTGCCGTGCTCGAATCCATGAAGATGGAGCATCTGGTGATTGCGCCGCATGGCGGAAGGGTGACGAGTGTTGTCGGCGAGGCCGGCGCGACGCTGATGCAGGACGAGGTGATTCTCTATTTGGAGCCCGCCGAGATTGACGCCCATGATATCGCCGAGGAGGTGGAATTCGATCTCGACCACATCCGTCCCGATCTTGCCGAACTGATCGAGCGCCACGCCATCACGCTTGACGAAAACCGTCCGGCCTCGGTCGAGCGCCGTCGCAAGACCAACCAGCGCACCGCGCGCGAGAATGTCGCCGATCTCGTCGATGAAGGCTCGTTCGTCGAATATGGATCGCTGGCGATTGCCGCCCAGCGGCGGCGGCGTACGGTCGATGATCTCATTCGTAACACGCCAGCCGACGGCTTGATTTCCGGCGTCGCCACCGTGAACGCGGAAAAATTCGGCGCGGATGCCGCCCGCTGCATGGTGATCTCCTACGACTACACCGTGCTGGCCGGTACACAGGGCCACATGAACCACAAGAAGATCGACCGCATGCTGAGCCTGACCGAGCAGTGGCGGCTGCCGCTGGTGTTCTATGCCGAAGGTGGCGGCGGCCGTCCCGGTGACACCGACCGGCTCGGCATGACCGGTCTCGACGGGCCGTCCTTCGTGCAGTTCGCCAAACTCTCAGGTCTGGTGCCGGTCATCGGCATCGTCTCCGGCTATTGCTTTGCCGGCAACGCCGCGATGCTCGGCTGCTGCGACGTCATCATCGCGACGAAAAATGCCTCGATCGGCATGGGCGGCCCGGCGATGATCGAGGGCGGCGGTCTCGGCGTCTATCATCCGGCGGAAGTCGGCCCGGTGTCGTTCCAGTCGCCGAACGGCGTCATCGACATTTTGGTCGAGGACGAGGCGGAAGCGACGGCAGCGGCGAAAAAATATCTGTCATATTTCCAGGGCGCGGTTACCGACTGGAAGGCACCGGACCAGCGGCTGCTGCGGCGTGCGATCCCCGAAAACCGCCTGCGGGTCTACGATATCCGAAACGTCATCGATCTTGTGGCCGACGAAGGTTCCGTGCTGGAAATCCGCCGTGATTTCGGCGTCGGCATGATCACCGCGTTGATCCGCATCGAAGGCAAGCCGTTTGGCCTGATCGCCAACAATCCAAAACATCTCGGCGGCGCGATCGATGCACCCGCCGGCGACAAGGCCGCGCGTTTCCTGCAGCTTTGTGACGCCTTCGACATCCCGATCGTGTCGTTGTGCGATACGCCGGGTTTCATGGTCGGCCCCGAAGCCGAGAAGACCGCGATCGTGCGCCATGTCGCGCGGATGTTCGTGACCGGCGCCAGCCTCACCGTGCCGCTGTTTGGCATCGTGCTGCGCAAGGGTTACGGCCTCGGCGCGCAGGCGATGATCGGCGGTGGCTTTCATGCCTCGTTTTTCACCGTGGCCTGGCCGACCGGCGAGTTCGGCGGCATGGGACTGGAAGGCTATGTCCGCCTCGGTTTCCGCAAGGAGATGGAAGCGATCGAGGACCCGGCCGAGCGCGAGGCATATTACCAGGCCAAGGTCGCCGAGCTCTACGCCAACGGCAAGGCGGTCTCGATCGCCTCGGTGCTGGAGATCGACGAGGTGATCGACCCCGCCGATACGCGGCACTGGATCATGTCCGGCCTGCGGTCAGTGCCGAAGCCGGACGGGCGCGCCACGAAGAAGCGGCCGTGCATTGATGTGTGGTGATGCCGTAGCCCGGGCGAGCGAAGCGACCCCGGGGACTGGTCCCGCATATCGCTGACGCTTATGCGGGCTACAAATCAAACGCAAGTCTCCTAGGATAGGCAAAGGAGCGAAGCGACGCGCCCACGATCCAGCGCCGAACGTGCTGCAAGACGGTGGGCACGCTTGCGCTTTGCTCACTACAGCCGCGGTGAGCTTGAAGGCGTGCTACCCCAGCCGCAACTCCTGATACCCGTTCGCCGCCACCTCGTTGCACCTCGCGCGGTAGGCCGGGGCGCTGCCGCTGTAGCGGGCGACGATGCGGGTCTGCTTGCCTTCGACATTGGAATTGATGCCGGTCATCCAGGAATCGACCTCGTTCGACAGCATCCCCTCGCCAAGCGCCTTGACGTGTTCGGTCCAGGATTTCACGCCATCCGGCGTGGCCTCCAGCCGCGTCAGCTTCTTTTGCATCGCGAACGAGATCAGTCCGGTGACCCAGTCGACACTGTACTCGATGCTGCGCGGAATGTTGCCTAGCGCGGTGTGCGGACCCATCAGCATCAGCATGTTGGGGAATTCATGCACCATGATGCCGAGATAGGTTTCCGGCCCGCGCTTCCACTTGTCCTTCAACTGAGCGCCGCCGACCCCACGAAAATCGATCTTGTCAAAACTGCCGGTGATGGCATCGAACCCTGTCGCGTAGATGATGATGTCGAACTCGTATTCCTTCTCGCTGGTCTTGATGCCGCGGGGGGTGATGCGTTCGATCGGCGTTTCCTTGATGTCGACCAGCTCGACATTGTCCTGATTGTAGACCTCGTAGTAGAACGTCTCGAGCGGCAGCCGGCGGGTGCCGAATCCATGGTTCTTCGGTATCAGTTTCTCGGCCACAGCCTGGTTCTTCACCCGCTGCCGGATCTTGCGTGCGACGAAATCGGAGATCGTCGCGTTCGCTTTCCGATCGGTCAGGATGTCGTTGAAATTGCCGACCCAGATGCCGAAGCCGCGCTCGCCGTAGAGTTTTTCATAATTGGCCTCGCGCTCCTCGTCGGAGACCTCGAATGCACCACGCGGGTCGGGCGTATGCATGAAGCAGGCAAAGGTCTCGCGGCAGCGCGCAAAGATATCGGGATAGCCGGCCTTGATCTTGGCCTGTGTCTCGGTGTCGATCTTGCCGTTATGGAGCGGGGCGGCCCAGTTGGCGGTGCGCTGGAATACGGTGAGATGTCCGACCTGGCTCGCGATGGTCTGGATGGTCTGGATACCGGTCGCGCCGGTGCCGATCACCGCGACGCGCTTGCCGGCGAAATCCACCGGCTCCTTGGGCCAGCGTGCGGTGTGAAACGACGGGCCCTTGAAGTCGTCGCGTCCCTCGATCCGGGGCAGGGTGGGCGTGGAAAGCGGCCCGATCGCGGTAATCAGGAAGCGCGACCTGAAACGGCTGCCATCCTCCAGCGTGATCGTCCAGCTTCGTGTTTCTTCATCGTACACAGCGGCCGTGACGCGGCTCTCGAACTGGATATCGCGGCGCAGGTCGAATTTGTCGGCGACATATTTGCAGTAACGCAGGGTTTCCGGCTGGCCGGCAAAATGCTCCGACCACTCCCATTCCTGCAGCAACTCCTTGGAGAAGGAGTAACCGTAGGAATAGCTCTCGGAATCGAAGCGCGCGCCGGGATAGCGGTTCCAGTACCAGGTGCCGCCGACCTCGGTACCCGCCTCGAACACACGCACCCGCAGGCCCAGTTCGCGCAGACGGTAGAGCTGGTACATGCCGGAAAGGCCGGCGCCGATAATGATCGCGTCGAGGTTCGGAATGGGCGTCGCTCCCCTGTTTCTGAATTCCGTTAAAACTACCCGCTCTCGCGCGGCAGGAGGGGAGGCAAGCGATGGCCCTGGCGGCACAACGCAGGCTGACGTCGATCGACGTCAGCGATCCCCATTTGTATCAGGACGACACCTGGCGTCCGCTGTTCGAACAATTGCGCCGCGACGATCCCGTGCATTACTGCGAGGCTTCGCCGTTCGGGCCGTATTGGTCGGTGACGCGCTACGACGACATTTTTACGGTCGAACTCGACCACGAGAACTTTTCTTCGAGCTCGGAGCTTGGCGGTATTCAGGTGGCCGACCAGCCGAAGGGCCAGGAGCGCGTCAGTTTCATCCGCATGGACCCGCCGGGCCACACCGCGCAGCGTCGAACCGTCGCCCCGATCGTGGCGCCGTCGAACCTCGCGAATTTCGAGGCGTTGATCCGCGAGCGAACCTGCGACGTGCTGGATGCCCTGCCGCATAACGAGACTTTCGACTGGGCCGAGCGGGTCTCGACCGATCTCACCAACATGATGCTGGCGACGCTGTTCGATTT
>CADEDX010000108.1:0-11622 GCA_902826195.1 uncultured Bradyrhizobium sp.
CTGCAGGATCTGTTCACCAGCGCCGCCGCGCGCGGCAAGGGCGTCGGACGCGCCTTGATCAACGGCGTGCACGAACAGGCGAAGCTCGCCGGCGGATCGCGCGTCTATTGGCAGACGCATGAGACCAACCACACCGCGATGCAGCTTTATGACAAGGTGGCGGAGCGATCCGGCTTCGTGGTCTACCGCAAGCTGTTTTGACACGGTTTCGTGAAGACGGCCGCCTGGACCGCCTGTGGATAAGTCCTGATGTCACCGCCGCGTAACATGGCACGGATAAGTTGCGCCTGCGCCTGATCAGGCCCCCCGTCTCAGATCACGCGCGCCCCAAGCGGCCCCCGTCAGTCGCCGCGTCTGACCGGGGCCGCATCTTTTTGCGCCGCATGGCTGCCAAGCGTGGCGGCTGCCAGCCGCGCTGCTTGCCGGGCGCGGCTACGCGGGCCACAATGCCACTCCTCCGGCGACTTTTCCCACAGGATCGATCCATGCAAATTCGCAATCTCGGCGGCTCCGGCCTGCGCGTTTCCGCCGTCGGCCTCGGCTGCAACAATTTCGGCCAGCGCACCGACCTGGAAACCTCGCGCAAGGTGATCCACAAGGCGATCGACCTCGGCATCACCCTGTTCGACACCGCCGACATCTATGCCGGCATGGGCGGCTCCGAGACCGTGCTGGGCACCGTGCTCGGCGACCGCCGCAAGGACATCGTGCTGGCGACAAAATATTCCAAACCCATGAGCAACGACGGCACCAAGCAGGGCGCCTCGCGCCGCTACATTATTTCCGCCGTCGAGGCCAGCCTGACGCGGCTGAAGACCGATTACATCGATCTCTACCAGCAACATGACTACGATCCGCTGACGCCGATGGAGGAGACGCTGCGCGCGCTCGACGATCTCGTCCGCCAGGGCAAGGTGCGCTACATCGGCAACTCGAATTTTCCGGCGTGGCGGATTGCCGAAGCCGAGATGCTGGCGCGGCAGATAAACGTCAGCCGCTTCGTTTCCTGTCAGGATGAATACAGCCTCGTCGTGCGCGGCATCGAGAGGGATCTGCTGCCGACCGCCACCGAATACAAGCTCGGGCTGTTGCCATTCTTCCCGCTGGCGAGCGGGCTGCTGACCGGCAAATACAAACGCGGCACCGACGCGCCCGCCGACACCCGCTTCGCCAAAGCGCCGGCGCTGAAGGACCGCTATGTCACCGCGCGCAACGAAGGCATCGTCGAAAAGCTGCAGGCTTTTGCCCAGACCCGCGGCCACACCATGCTGGAGCTCGCATTCTCATGGCTCGCGGCGCGCCCACAAGTCTCCAGCGTCATCGCCGGCGCCACCCGCGTCGAACAGGTCGAGCAGAACGTGAAAGCGATCGGCTGGAAACTGAGTGCGGAGGAGATGGCGGAGATCGACGAGATCACGAAGTAGCGGCAGCGACCCTCTCTCCGCTCCCTCTCCCCGTCCTTCACGGGGAGAGGGTTGGGGTGAGGGGCTCTCTCCGCCAGCTCGCCCCTATCGATAGACCTGTACCCCCTCACCCGGATTGCCTCGCAATCCGACCTCTCCCCGCAGCGGGGAGAGGTTAAAAAACCAATCCCTGCATCGGTTTCACCGCGCCACTGTCCGGGAACACGCTCTCCGCCAGCACCCTGTCCGTCAGCCCGAACTGGTCCTTCAGCACGCCCTTCATCACCGCGCGCAGATCGGTGGTCGGCGCGAGGTCGCGAGCCTGATAGAGGTTGGCCGGTTTCAATCCGGGCCAGTCCGCGATCACGCGACCGCCTTTCACTGCGCCGCCGGCGACGAGCGCGATGGTGCCGGTGCCGTGGTCGGTGCCTTGCGTGCCGTTGATGCGCGCGGTGCGGCCGAACTCGGTGGCAACCACGATCACGGTGTCGCGCCAGCGCGCGCCGAGCCCGGTTTCGAATTCTGACAATGCGCCGTCGAGGCCGCCGAGCAGTTGTGCCAGCCGTCCGACCGGCCCGCCTTCATTGGCGTGCGTATCCCAGCCGTCGAAGGCGAGCGCGCCGATCCGCGGGCCGTCGTCGGCCGCCATCAGCTTTGCCGCGCCACGCGCCGCCAGCCGCATCGCCGACACGCCACTGGCGCCGGGCTTCGGCTTCATGTCGTCGCCCTGCGCGGCCTTGTCGAGCGCAAGGCCTTGCTTGAGCGCGTTGGCGAGCGCAGGGTCGCGGTGTTGATAAAGTTCGACGAGCCGCATCGCGGTATCTTCGGCGGCCTGCGGCAGTGCGACAGGCGCCCAGCCGACGGTCGGCGCGGCTCCGCGCAGCACCAGCGGCGTGGTCGGGCCGACCGCCAGCGCACTCGTTACCCGCTCGCCTTTCGGCAGGCCTTCCAGCGCACGGTTGAGCCAGCCGGACTGCACCCGCCCCGGGCCCGCGAAGCCGCTTTCGAGCACGTCCTGACCGTCGAAATGCGAGCGGTCGCGATACGGCGTTGCCACCGCGTGAATCACCGCCGCCTTCTTATCGCGATACATCCGCGCGAATTCCGGCATCGCCGGATGCAGCGCGAAGAACGAGTCGAGCGGCAACGCCGCGTTCGGCCCGCCCGACGTCAACGCGATCGAGCCATGCAGGCCGGCATAGTCGGGATCACCGAGCGGCGCGACGGTCGCCAGCCCATCCAGCGCGCCACGCAGGATGACGACCACCAGCCGCGGATCGCGGCCGTCAGCGGCGCGCGCGAATTTCGGCAAATAAGCCCACGCCGCAAAGGACGCGCCGCCGAGCAAGACGCCGCGCCGTGACACGGCCGACGATCTCAGTCCCTCGCAGCAGTCACTCATCGTTTCCATGGGCGTTATCTCCTCTGGAATTCCGGCGACATCAGCAACAGCGCCAGCGCCTGCTGCCGCGATTCCGCGCGCTCGATGGTTTTGCGCGTTTCGACCGACGCCGCGTCAGCGGCGACGAGTTCGAGCAGATCGCGCGGATCGATGCCATCTGCGAGCCGGGAGGCGATCTGCGCGGAGATATCGAGCCGCAGCTTGAGGCCCTCCGGCGCCGCCCAGGCCGCATTGCTGTCGGCAAACCCGTTCGGCCCGGCGGGCGACCACAGCGGCTGGCCCAGCGTGTTGAGCGCACCGAGATAGCGGCCGGGATCGTTCGGGATCTGCGCCAGCAGCCGGCCCGACGCGACCAGAAATTCGTAAGGCGAGCGCATCTTCGAGAGCGGCGCCGTCCAGGCGTCATCGGAATCCACCAGCGCCGTCGCCAGTGCCTTGAGGTCGCCGTCGGTTCTCGCAAAGACATCGGCGAGCCGCGCCACCAAGGCCTGTGGCGGATCGTCGGCCACGAAATGCCTCGCGAATTTCGCCGCGACGAATTTCGCCGTCGACGGATGGCGCGCGAGATCCGCCAGCACCGCCTCGCCTTGTGTCACGTCGGACGCGCCGTAGGTTTTCCCCAACACGCGCTGCGCGCCGGGCTGATGCGCATTGGCGTTGAACACAAAAGTGCCGGGCGCGCCCAATTGGCCGAGCCGGCCGGCATAGGTCCAACCGGTGATGACATTCGCCAGCGCCGTCACGTCGTCCTGCGAATAGCCGCCGCCGACGCCGAGCGTGTGCAATTCCAGAATTTCGCGAGCGAGGTTTTCGTTCAGTCCGCGGTTGCGGTTTTTCCCGGCGCGCGAATCCGGACCGAGCGATTGCTGGTTGTCGAGAAAGAACAGCATCGCCGGATGCTGCTCGACCGCCTTCAGCATGTCGGCGAAGCGACCAAGTACATGGGGGCGGATCGCCTCGCGCTCGAACGAACCGGCCCACATCCGCGCCGGACCGCCCTTGTTGGCTGAGATGCAGAAATGATTGGACCAGAACGCCACGAGCCGCTCGGTGAATCCGCAATCGGCCATCAGGCCGCGCTGCAGGCGCGCCAGCGCCTCGGCGCGAAAGGTCTTTTGGATGATGTTCAGCGGCGCCGGCGGCGGCTTCGGTTGACTGGGCCGCATGGTTTCGGCGGGCGCCATCGCCGCGTCGCCGGTTGCCACGGGCTTGGCCGGTTCCGCCGCCGGCTCTTTCGGCGCCATATCCATCGCAATGCTGTTCAGCGACAGGTTACGCCGCTGTGTCTTCGCATCCGCCGGCGGTTGGCCTTCGACGGCGGATGGCGTCGCGGCCTTGGCGGCGGCGTCACGGGCCTGCTGACTCTCGAATTGATAGTCGAATACCGCCTTGCCGAGCGCCGCCGTCGACTGCAATCCCGGCACTTCGAGCAGCACGCCATTGGGACGGGCGAGTTCGGCCTTGACGAAACCGCGCGGATCGGACGCCGCGTTGGGCAAATCACCGGATGCACCGCCGCGCGCCCCCAGCCCGAACCGGTTGAGCGCAACAAGGGCAGCTTGCGAATCGCGGGCCATCCGATTTCCCTTGGAATTTCACAGGCGTATAGTCGCCGCGAAGTATAACGCGGTTCGATGTGAACCCGGGATTAATTCGGCGTCAGGATGCAGCCCCATTGATGACAAACGATCCGGAACAACAATCAGCGCGGCGCCTCCCCTGCGTCAGATGCGGCACTGAGTTCAGTTGCAATCTGTCAGGATCATGCTGGTGTTCCGATGAGGCGTTCCGCATGCCGATGCCCGCGGGCGGTGGCGATTGTCTCTGTCCGCAATGCCTGCGCAAGCTGGCGGAACAACACACCGGTGCCGCAACGTGACCGCGAGATGGAATGTCGGCGCGGTCCTGCTCGACATGGACGGCACGCTGCTCGACACGGAAAAGATCTATTTCGAGAGTCTGGTCGCGGCACTGGACGCGCATGGTTATGGCGATGACGCCACCACGCTATGCCATGCGATGGTCGGGCTTCCCGGTCCCGCATGCGAGGCCATGCTGGTCGATCGCTACGGCGCACGGTTTCCGCTCGCCGAGATCAACCGCGCGTATATTGCCAACCGCGACCGGTTCATGGAGGCCGGCCTGCCGCTCAAGCCCGGCACCCTGGAACTGCTCGACGGGCTCGCCGCCGCCGATTGCCCGATGGCGATCGTCACCTCGTCGTCGCGCCGCAACGCGGAGCGCAACCTTTCGCTGGCCGGCATCCGCGCCCGCTTCGACACGGTCCTGACGCTCGACGATGTCACGCGCGGCAAGCCGAGCCCGGACCTGTATCTCCTCGCCGCCGCACGCCTTGGCCACGCGCCGGAAGCTTGCGTTGCGGTGGAGGATTCCAACCACGGTGTCGCTGCGTCCCATGCTGCCGGCGCAATCACCATCATGGTGCCGGACATGACGCCGCCGACCGACGAGGCGCGCGCCAGATGCGCGGCCGTGCTGCCCGACCTCGGCGCGGTGCTGGCGATGTTGCGGGAGCACGGCGCGTTTGACCGGTAGCCACAGTGCAGCTGCCGTAGGGTGGGCTGAGCGACTTGTCCGCCGTAGCTCGTAGAGCAAAGGCGGAAGCATCCGTGACCGAGCAAGCCGAGCGATGGTGGGGCACGTCGCTACGCTCCTCTGACCACCCTACGGGACCGGCGATGCCGCGGCAGCGCCGCCTCGATCAATTGATGCGCCGCCTCGCCTGCCGTCTCCATATAGCTGGCATCACGGTGTAGCAGCACGACCGCGAACGATCCGTCGAGCAGCAACAGGATTTGCCGCGCGAGCTGCAGCGGATCGGCGATGCCCTCCGCCGCAAAGACTTCACGCAGCCACTCCTCGAACTTCTTCTTGTGCGCGGCGCCGATTCTGATCGCCGGATGGCCGGGCATGTTGGCGAGTTCGGCCGACGTGCGCAGGAAGCCGCAGCCCTTCCACTTCGGATGCCGCGCCGAACGCGCCAGGTTACGGAAGATCGCCTCGACCTTCGCCGGCAAGCCACCCGCCGCCGCATCGAACCATTGTCGGAACAGCGCGAGATTGGGCTGGTCGCGGCCGGCGAGATAGGCCGCGACCAGATCGTCCTTGCTCTTGAAATGATAGTACAGCGTCCGCTTGGTAACGCCGACCTTCGCCGCCACCGCATCGACGCTGACGCTGCGGATGCCGTCATTATAGAACAATTTGTTGGCTGCCGCGATGATGCGCTCAGCTGTCGGGATGCCAGATCGTGCCATGACGCAAAGTATACCAACCAGTGAATATACACAACGCGACGTCGCCCCTAGGGTGACCTCAGCTACCGCCACCCACGGAGCCCTGCATGTCCCATCCCATCCTGTTCGAAACCAGCGACGGCATCGCACTGGTCACGCTCAACCGGCCCGACCGGCTCAACGCCCTGAGCTATGGGCTGATCGACCGACTGATGGCCGTGCTGGATGCGATCGAGGCCGACGCCGCCGTGCGCGCCGTGATCCTGACCGGCGCGGGCGACCGCGCGTTCTCCGCCGGCGCCGATATCCACGAATTCGCTGGGAGCGTCCGTGATGGCCGCGCTACGGCGATCCGCGACTTCGTCCGGCGCGGACAGGCGATGACCGCGCGGCTCGAAGCCTTCCGAAAGCCGGTGATCGCCGCCGTCAACGGCCTGGCGTTCGGCGGCGGCTGCGAGATCACCGAAGCCGTGCATCTGGCCGTCGCCAGCGAGCGCGCGCAATTTGCCAAACCGGAAATCAATCTCGGCATGCCGCCGACCTTCGGCGGCACGCAGCGGCTGCCGCGGCTTACCGGGCGCAAGCGCGCGCTCGAACTGCTGCTGACCGGCGATCCGTTTTCGGCCCAACAGGCACTGGAGATCGGGCTGGTCAACAAGGTGGTGGCGCATGACGCACTGCTGCCGGCCGCGCGCGAGCTGGCGACACACATCATCCGGCATTCGCCGCTCGCGGTCGGTGCGGTCATCACCGCCGTCACCCGCGGACTGAACATGGGAATCAGCGAAGGGCTGCAAGTCGAGAGCGAACAATTCGCCGCGCTGGTGCCGAGCCATGATCTCGGTGAAGGCATCGACGCCTGGATCGCGCGCCGGCCGCCGAACTATGCCGGGCGTTAGCCGTGATAGCTCGGCGATTTCAGCGCCAGGCCGTCGAATGCGTCGATCAGCCGCTCGCGCCAGGCATAAACCGGATCGTCTTCCGTCAGCAGCGTGAACGGGCTCATCACCCGCGCCCATTGAAACGCGCCGAACACGAAATAATCCGCCTAGTTCGCCGCCGTACCGCCGAGGAAATGCTGTGTCCGTAACGTCAGCCGCAAAGGATCGAGCGATTTACGAAAACCTTCGACCGCCTTGTCACGGCTGGCCATGATCTCTTCCAGCGGCTTTCCGAACCGTGCCTCCCGGCTCTTGCGAAAATAGGCCGCGTCCTCCGGCTTCAGGTTGAGCGGAATGTCGGCGATGATCAGCGAAGAGATGCCGCCGATCACCCCGTCGCCCCACCAGTTCAGCATCCGCCCCATCGCGCGGCCGCCGTCGCCGCCGAACAGCGACGGCCGGTCCGGATAGGCGTCTTCGAGGTAGTTGGCGATCGTCCAGGAATCGACCACGGCACGCTCTCCATCGAGCAGCACCGGCACTTTTTCCGAGCCGTGCGGCGCGATCGCGCTTTTCTCGGTGAAGCACCACGGAATGGTTTCCGCTGCCAGCCCCTTGTGCGCCAGCGCCATGCGGATGCGCCAGCAGTAAGGGCTGAACGGACGGGATGGATCGGCGCCGACGAGTTCGTAGAGTTTGAGGGGCATGCGGGCAATCTATGCGAAGTTCGCGCGTGAGCAACCACCGTCATTGCCGCAGCAACAGACGGCTCGAACATCCCCCGCGAAAGCGGGGCATCCAGTATGCCGCGGCGTTCGTGGTTATCACGGCCGCCAGTGCTTACTGGATCATCCGCTTTCGCGGATGATAACGTCTGAGTGCTACGATAACTGCGCCGCCCCTACCGTACCACGGACGCGGTCTGCCCGAACAGGATCTTGCGCTCCTCCTCGGTGCGGTTCACCGGCTGGCCGAAGTTCGGATTGACCTCCTTCGCCTTGGCGTAGGCGCGCACGGTCGCCGGCCGCGCGGCAATGGTTTCCAGCCAGCGCTTCAGGTGCGGAAAATCATCGATGTTCTGATCCTGGTTCTTGTAAGGCACGATCCAGGGATAGCTCGCCATGTCGGCGATCGAATAATCGCCGGCGATGAATTCGCGGTCGGCCAGGCGCTTGTTGAGCACGCCGTAGAGCCGGTTGGTCTCGTTGACGTAGCGGTCGATGGCGTATTTGATTTTCTCCACCGCGTAGTTGCGGAAGTGATGGTTCTGCCCGGCCATCGGGCCGAGCCCGCCCATCTGCCAGAACGTCCACTGGATCGCGTCATAGCGGCCATAGAGATCGGCGGGCAGGAATTTGCCGGTCTTCTCGGCGAGATAGACCAGCATCGCGCCGGACTCGAAGATCGAGATCGGCTTTCCCCCGCCCTTCGGCTCGTGATCGACCATCGCGGGAATGCGGTTGTTCGGCGCGATCGCGAGGAATTCCGGCTTGAACTGTTCGCCCTTGCCGATGTTGATCGGGAATATCTTGTAGGGCAGCCCGGTCTCTTCGAGGAACATCGTGATCTTGTGGCCGTTCGGCGTGGTCCAGTAATAGAGATCGATCATGGGGGTTTCCCGTCCTGCTGACTTAGCATGCGCGATCGCAAGAACATGCGATTGCATGAAACTCATCGCAGAACAGCCGCCGAGTCAATGGCCGGCGAGTTGATGCCGAGCGCCTCCCGCTCATGCATGCAGCCAGAATGCACTATCGGCGAACTGATTGCCCTTCCACCAGTTGAGGGTACTGGTGCTGCGGCGGAAGTTGGCGGCTCCGGCCTGGCTTTGCAGCGGCTTGGTCACCTCGCCCGAGGCGTTGCGTACGGCGCGCGCGTCATTGGTTTCCGGCACCACGGCAACGATATGGCCCGGCCTGCCCTCCTCCTTGCGGCGCGCAACAATCAGGCCGACCGCGCCGATATTCGCCTCCTGCTGTAGCTTGGTCGGCGTGCTGGTCTGACGCCAGCCGAAACGCGGCCCGAAATCGCGCAGCCAGTGGAACAGACCGTTGGCACGCATCTCCGTGATGGTGCTTTCGATCAGTGGTTCCACCGTCTCGCCCCGCGACAGGCGCTCGATGGCGCCTTGCGTCCACCACACCCTCGGCAGGTACACGCCAGTGAGGAAACAATAATCGTGCGCGTAGATGTTGCAGAAAGTCAGGCCCTGGCGCGGCTTGTAGCGCTTGTGCGACGGCTTGTCGGAAGCAAGGTAGTCGATGATTTCATTGAGGCCGGCCGTGAGTTCAGCCGGTGTGTCGCCCTTGCGGCTCGGCCTGTCCGGCTCATTGAGCGAATGGGCGCCCGCGATATCCGTCCGCTTGGTGATCAGTCCCGGCCGTCGCGGCATGAACACTTCGACGATCCCGCTGGCGGGCGCCTCCCGCATCACCCGCACAACCGGGATCTCGGTCACGGCGGCCGGAGCCGCGACGAGGAAGTCCGCCGAAGCAAAGCCGCGGATATGCGCACCGGACAGGCTGGTTTCGATTTCGATGAACTTCTTTACCGGCGTGCCCGTGATGGCGCGCACCGGGTGGCCGTCCGGCAGTTCCGCGATCACGTTGGCGGTGGGAGGCGAACTGATCTTCGGCGCGCTGCGCACCCGTAACGGGCTGAGCTGCGTATCGACCACGAGAAGCGGCCCGGTTGCCCCCACCGGCGTCGGCGGCGGCACGATGGCGCCGTCAGGCGGCGGTGGCGGCAGGATTGGCGAGCCGCCCGGCACCGGTACCGTGTGCGCCATGCGGATGAACTCGAAAATGTGCTGGCCATAGAATTTTTCGCCGTCGAAAAAGCCCTGCATCGGGCCCTTGCTCGGAATGAAGTTGCCGGTGTTGTAGGCGATCGCGACCGCCATCAATTCCATGTCCGACAGGGACGGCTTGTTGAACAGGCCGATCTTCTTCGCCTTGCTGGTGAGTTCGCCGATGCACCTGCCAAGCGTTTCGCTGAATTTCTCGTAACGCTTTTCGAGGAAGTAATCCGGATCTTCCTTGAAGAATTGCAGATCGAGTTGAAACATGCCGTAGCCATGGCAGAACTTGTTCGGGTTCGAAACCGGGAAGCCAGGGATGAACTGCGCCATGTCCACCAGCGCCTTGCGGGCGATGTCGAACATCGCATCACCTCTTGGAACCGCCAGCAGCGCGGCTTTGTTTTTGGGGAATGCCTTTCGGCCCTTTCCGGTGGCGGGATTGAAATCGATCGTGTCGCCGACGCAGAGCGCGAGGATGCGGTCCAGCGTCAACTGTGGCTTCCTGCGCAGGACCGACCATATGTGACCGGTTTCCTGACACGCCAGCGCAACCAGTAGATCCAGCGTGAACGGCGTGCCCGCGATCGCCTGTTCGACCTCCGTGTGAAAATTCTCCTTGAACCATTTCATGTCGTCGAGATCAGGCATTGCAAAACTCCCGTTGGCGCAATTTCCAGCTATGTGCAATTATCGATTGTAAATATGGCGCCGGCAGCCATAGCCACGTTCAGAACGCGGTCAAACGGCGCCGAACACATTCACGGAAATTTGTGCAAGCGGCCGGTCAGCTACCGCGCCGGTTGTCGCGCAGGAATCTAGCGCCACCTTCGGTCACCATCACCCGTAATCCCTCGACCGTCGGCATTCGCGCGACATAGCCGCGATCGACGGCATCCCCCCAGATGGTCAGGCGCGGGCATGAGGTGCGCCATGTTTCGATCACCTCCGAATAGAGCCGCGGCTCGCGGCCGATCCATTCGACGAGGTCGAGCACCAGTGGGTCCGCCGTCCCGGTCATCTGCGCCTCCGTGAGAAAGCCGTCAAACTCAAAACGCCAGCGCGCTTTCGCGCGAGAACAGCAACCAACCGCCGTAGAGGATGTAATAGCCCGCCACGGTGGTGATCAGCCGGTTCGCCCAGGTGCGAAACTGCGCGTCGCTCATGGCTTCGAGGATGCGCCGCGCCAGCGTAGTGCCGAGCATCGAGGCCGCGATCGCCACGCCGGCCAGCACCGGATCGAGCGTCGCCGCCTGGTCGATGATGCCGCCGAAATAGACCAGCTTTGTGAGGTGGCTGGCGACCTGGCACGTGGCCTTGGTCGCGACCACCTCGCGGCGGCCGAAATTGCCGCCGAGAAAGAACGTGTCCATCAGCGGGCCGGAGACGCCGGTCATCAGCATGAGCCCCATGCAAATAAAACCGTAGGACGAGCCCTGCGCGACGCTGTCGGGGTTGGGCTTGAGGTTCTTCGGCATCAACCGCGCCATGAACGGCGTCACGCCGAGCAGCAGCAGCGCGATCGGCTTGTCCGGCACGTAGCGGATGATCGACCAGGCGCCGAGCGCGAGCGCGCAGCCGATCAGATAGACGAACACCGGCCGCCAGCGGATATGCGCCCGCCACAGAAAGGCGCGCCAGCCGTTCGAGGCCATCTGCGTGATCGCATGCAGCACCATCGCCGTCGGCAGGGGCATCAGCATCAGCAGCACGCCGATCAGGATCATCCCGCCGGCCATGCCGAACAGGCCTGACAGGAACGCCGTCGCGACCATCAACGCACCGAGGGCTGCAATCATCAGGGGCGCCAAGGTAAGTCTCCCGTATCTTCTCCCTCGCCCCGCTCTTCGCGGGGAGAGGGTCGGGGTGAGGGGTGCTTCTG
>CADEDX010000108.1:11632-15367 GCA_902826195.1 uncultured Bradyrhizobium sp.
GGGCGTTCGTACAACTCGCGGGCCGTCGGACTCGCGGAGAGAGCGCCGCACCCGGCGCTTCGCGCCGAGCTCTAAGGGCGAGCTTCGCTCGTCTCGACCCCGCGGAAGAGCGGGGCGAGGTTGGATCCAGCGGCTCCGATTCACCACTTCAATCTTATGCATTCTTCTGCCTCGCTTGTGGCGCCCACGCAAACCGAGTTATCTTGCTCTGGCATCAGTTTTCCTGAGGGTCTTGTGCGGCGACTGCTCTTTCTCAGCGGTATCAAGGCGTTCGAGGCCGCGGCGCGGACCGGCAGCTTCGCCGCCGCCGGCGCCGAACTCAACGTATCGGCCGCCGCGGTCAGCCGCATGGTGCATCTGCTGGAAGAGCGGCTCGGCTTCGCGCTGTTCGAGCGCAAAGCCAACCGCCTCGCCACCACGGCGGCGGGTCGCGCCTACCAGAGCGGGCTGACGCCGCTGTTCGACGCACTGGCGAGCCTGACCGCCCAGGTCACCTCGCCTTCCAGTGTGCGGGTGCTGACCATCGGCGTCGGTCCTACCTTTGCAATGAAATGGCTGATCCCGCGGCTGACGGATTTCCGTAAAGCCGAGCCTGACATCGATGTCCGCATCACCACCGGCGGTGCCGCGGTGCCGTTCGGCGAGGACTGGAGCTGCGGCATCAAGCTCGGCGACGGCGAATGGCCCGGCCTGATCGCCGAGCCATTGTTCGCCGCCGACCTGTTGCCGGTCTGCGCGCCGCGGCTCGCCAACACGCTCAAGCGTCCCGCCGACCTGAGGGGACCGACGCTACTGCGGGTTGCGCACTCGCCGGATGATTGGCCGTCATGGCTCGAAGCCGCCGGCGCCGCGCGCATCAGCGCCCGCGGAACGGAATTCGAGTTTTACGGCCAGGCGCTGCAGGCCGCGGTCGACGGCCTCGGAATCGCCATGGGCATCCGGCCCTATATCGACGACGACCTCGCCGCCGGGCGGCTTGTGGCGCCGTTCGCGTTAAGCGTGCCGAAAGGCATGCGCTGGTATCTGGTCTATCGGGGATTCGGCGCAGGCCAGCGCGACTTTGCCGCGTTCCGGCGCTGGATCGTCCGCGCAGCGGCGGAGCCCGCGACGCGGCGCAGGGGCCAGAGACATGCCGGATGATACGATCGATACGCTGGTGATCGGCGGCGGACAGGCTGGCCTTGTGATGAGCCATCGGCTCAAGCAGCGCGGGCTTTCGCATCTGGTGCTCGAGCGCCGCCGGATCGCCGAGCGCTGGCGCAGCGAACGCTGGGACGGACTGAAATTCCAGTTTCCCAACTGGTCGGTGCGGCTGCCGGACTTTCCGTTTCCGCACAGCGATCCGGATGCCTTTGCCGACAACAGCGACATCATCAATTTCCTCGAGGATTATGCCCGGTTCATCGACGCTCCGGTTCGCAGCGGCGTCACGGTGACGCGACTGGCGCAGGGTGACGGCGCACGCTTCGCCGCCGAGACCACCGGCGGCACGATTGCCGCAAACAACGTCGTCGTCGCCACCGGTCCCTATCAGCGCAACCTCGTGCCCGACCTGCTGCGCGATCATCCCGTGTTCCAGGTCCATTCCGCCGACTACAAGAGTCCCGAGCAGCTTCCGCCGGGCGCGGTGCTGGTCGCCGGCGCCGGCGCGTCGGGCGCGCAGATCGCCGAGGAATTGCTGCAGGCAGGCCGCCGCGTCTATCTCTCGATCGGACGGCACCGTCGCATGCCGCGGCGCTACCGCGGCCGCGACCTCGTGTGGTGGCTGGCCGAGATGCGCCTCGACCAGGTCACGCCGGAAGAGCGCGGGCCGGCACGCCTCGGCCCGGTGATTTCAGGCGCCAATGGGGGGTGCACCATCGATTTCCGCAACTACGCTACCGACGGCATGATTCTGGTCGGGCGCGTCGAGGCAGTGCAGGACGGCGTGCTCGAAATCGCACCGGGCCTCGCCGAGAGCATGGCCGACGGCGATCTCGGCTACACGACGTTCCTCGATATGGTGGACGCCTATGTTAATCGCCGCCGCATGGATCTGCCCGAAGAGCCGGAGGCCCGCGCCACGGTCCCCAACCCGCCTTGTGTCACCGCCCCGATGACGCGCCTCGACCTTGCCGCGGAAGGCATCTCGGCGGTGGTCTGGGCAACCGGATACGGCGTCGATTTCGGCTGGATCGATCTGCCTGTCATCGACGACAAGGGCGATGCCATGCATCGCAACGGCATATCCCCCGAGCCGGGCCTGTATTTCCTCGGCCTGCAATGGCTGTCGAAGATGAATTCCTCGTTCCTGTCCGGAGTCGGCGACGACGCCGCCGTGCTCGCCGATCATATTCTGGGGCGGCGCGGCTAGCCCCGCCCATGCACCCCCGCGCGGCGCGGAAAATTCAATCCGAAAAAATCCCGGATCATGTGAACCGTTTCACAAAGTCCCCGACATGGCCGTGCTCTCCTGCCGGGGATGGGACAACCCGGGGGACACGCCATGATCTATGGCGGCTTTGAAATTCAGTCGTTCGAGGCAGGGAGAGGGCTGTGGCACGCCAGGATTCAACGGGCCGACCAGACGCCGGTGGTGATCGACGGGATGGCGTTTCCGACCCTCGAAGTCGGTTTCGCGTGGTCGGATCCGGAAGCGGCGATCGCGGACGCGAAAGCCCATATCGATCGTTTCAGGCCGCGTTTCGCCAATCCGTAGACCGCGGCGGATCGGCCGGCGGGATTTCCGTGGTGCTTCCCGAACAGACCTTGCAGGCGACGCCGACGCTCGCGAGTTGTCCGGATTGCGCCGCCTCTCTCGCGGTGCTGCGCATTATCCCCGGCCGTGCCGGCGCCGAATACTGGACTCTGCGCTGCACCGATTGCGGGGGAATTCATCTCGATATCGTCAATCCCCCGAACGCCCCGCTGACGGCCTAGCGACGGTTCCAATCGGCTTGCTGACACCTGCTGACAGGCTGCGCGTGGCATCGGGCGCGCGGCCCGTTTGCTCTTTCCTCGACCGCGGACTCATCCCATATACGCCTGATGGCGAAGAAACCCGACACTCCCAAGAAGCCCGGCAATACCCCGAAATCCAAGGCCCCGAGTTCTAAGGCATCGAGGCCGGACGTTCAGCCGATCGGACCGGCGCTGGCCGAACTGCTCAATCCCGCGATCAACCGTGGCGATGCCGGCATGGGCTCGAGCACCGGATTGCAGCCGCCGCCGGACAATTCGTGGGATCGGCGCGCCGGTGGCGAGGCCGCCGCGCATCGCGCGCGTGCCTCGACGAAATCTGCGGAAGGCCTGCCGGCCGAGCCGCCGCCCGACCGCGACATGACGAGCAACATCGTCGCGCGCCAGACCCCGCTGCGCCCCAATCCGCAGCCGCCGGGCGCGCGCAGCACCCTGCCAGGGCTCGACGAAGCCCCGCAAGCCAACTACGGCACCTCGGCCACCATCCCGACGCTCGATCCTGAAATCGCCCGCCAACTCGGCCTGCCGACGGCGGAAGACGACGACGAGGCACTGGCCCGCCCGCCGCGCAACAAGATGGAGGCGCTCGGCGTCAAGGCGACCGCCGACGCGCTGGAGAACCTGATCCGCGACGGCCGCCCGGAATTCAAGGGCGACGACGGCCAGGTGAGAATCTGGACGCCGCACCGGCCGCCGCGCCCGGAAAAATCCGAAGGCGGCGTACGCTTTGTGATCAAGTCCGAATACGAGCCGAAGGGCGACCAGCCGACCGCGATC